>JBFIQU010000175.1:0-4662 GCA_041609395.1 Acidimicrobiia bacterium
ATAGCTCATAGCTATGAGCCTTCCGCTCCCAGCTGTGGGACAATCCCCGCCATGACGGAACGCGAGGTTCTGACCACACTCCGCACCGGGCTGGATTCGCTGGCCGATTCGCTCGACCGAGCCTGCTTCCGGCTGCCGTTTCCGAGCCAGGCTCGCAGGGAGCGGGACCGGGCCGAACTCGTCCGATCGATCCGCGAATACCTGCTGCCGCGCCTGCGCGATCCCGACGCGCCGATCGTCGTCGGGATCTTCGGCCCCACCGGTAGCGGGAAATCGGTCCTCCTCAACACCCTGGCCCAGAAACGTCTGTCGGCCCCGGGAGCGGTACGTCCGACGACGGAAACCCCGGTCATCTGGGCCCACCGTGCGCACGCCGGCCGCTACTGGCAGGACTTCGTGCGGCGCGTCGAGGAGCGTGCCGGACCGCAGCCCGACATGACCGTTGGCGATGACGAGCTCACCAGGACCCTGACCTTCATCGACACGCCTCCGTTCGACTTCGTCGCGCCCAACGGGCGCGTCGTAGCGCAGGACTTGCTTTCCCTCACCGATCTGGTCGTGTTTGTCGCCTCGGGACTGCGATACGCCGACGGAGATGCGTGGGACTTCATCCGCCATGCACAGCGGCGCGGGCTCCCGATTCTCTTCGTCATGAATCGCCTCCCACCGGGCGAGGAACGCCACCCGCTGCTTTCCGACTATGCGGATCGATTGGCCCAGGCGGGTCTCCTCATGGAGCCCGACCCGTCGTTGCTCTTCGCCGTCGACGAGCAGGACGTGTCGGGCGGAATGCTCACGCAGGGGGCTGTAACGGCGTTGCGCACCGAACTCAGCGACCTCGCCGATCCCAGCGTACGGCACGATCTCCTGGGTCAGTCGACGGAGGGCGCCGTGTTCGAACTCGCCGACCGGACCGAGCAACTCGCCGGGTTCGTCGACGAGGAACTCGACAAGGCTCGCGAACTACGTGCGGCCGTCGACGGCGCCTACGACGAACAGCGCAGCCACGTTCTCGACGATGTCGTGTCCGGTCGGTTCCGGAGATTCGCCGACCTCGACCCGGCCGCCGTCGTGTCCGACCTGGCCGGGGTGGTGACCCGCCACGCCGGGCATGCCGCGCAGCACGCCGCTGCCGTGTGGGATCTTGACTCCATCGGCAACCGGTTGCTCGAACAAGGTGGGCAGGGGCTGTGGCGGCACGGCAGCGACACGCCCCATCTCGCCGAAGCCGAGATCGGTTCCTGGATCGCAGGACTCGAGGATCTGGCCGTGGTGGCGACCAGAAGGGGACGGCTCAATCGCTGGGCACGCCGCAAGGTGGCCGCCGAGATGCGGGCCCTCGTGCTCGATCCGGACCGCGCTGCCGGAAAACGCCTCGAGAAGCGCTATCGCGAGGACGGCGTTACGGCGCTGACGAGCCGGGCCCGCGGAGCGCTGGCCGTTGCTCTCGACCGGGTCTTTGCCATCGACGCAGCCCGGTTCTACGGCGTGGTGGGCGACGTTGACATTCTCCAGGGGCTCTCGGAGGCACTGTCGAGCCGTGCCACCGAGGTCGCCATGGCCGCCGAGGCGCTCGAATCATGAGCGACGTCGGCGCGTTGCTGGACGCCCTGGACCTGGTCGTTTCTCGGGCCGCCCGGGTACTTGGACCAGACGAGATCGCCGACCCCGCCGCCGCCACCAAGGAGCTGCGGCATCGTCGCGGCTTCTTGGGGGAGACGCTGGTGCTGGCGTTTGCGGGTGGGACCGGGTCCGGGAAGTCGAGCCTGCTCAACGCGCTCGCCGGTGACAAGATCGCGTCCACGAGCCGCCTTCGCCCCCACACCGACGTTCCGCTGGCGTGGATCCCGCAGCAGGCCGACCCCGGACTGGCCCCGCTGCTCGACGAGTTCGGCATCGAAGAACGGGTCCCGCAGGATCGGTACCCGCATCTGGCGATTCTCGATCTTCCCGATCACGACAGCATCGTCGGCTCCCACCGGGCGACGGTTGGCAGCCTCCTGCCGCAGGTGGACGCGGTCGCGTGGGTGGTCGACCCCGAGAAATACCGGGACCGCGTTCTCCACGAGGACTACCTGGCGCCGCTTGCCGACTATCAGGAGCAGTTCATCTTCATCCTGAATCAGATCGACCGCATCGGGGACGACGTCGACGCCGTGATGCTCGACCTCGAGGCGGCGCTCGCCGCCGACGGAATTCGCGGCCGGCCGATCATTCCCGTCGCCGCCGATCCCAGCCTGGGAAGCCCCCTGGGTATCGAAGACCTCGAGCTCTATCTCGCCGAGAAGATGGACGCCAAGCGGGTGTCGTTCGGCAAGCTCGTCAGTGACGTCCGCCGCGTGGCCATGGTCATCGGATTCCGTGCCCGCTTGCGCAGCGGCGCCGCCCTCGGGTTCGAAGAGCGCTGGCGCGCGATCCGCGACGCCACCGTGGTCGGGATCGTCGAAGACGACGGCGGGATCCTCGACGACACGCTGTGCCGGATCGAGGACTTCGTCGCCGCCGTCGCCGTCGAAACGGGGGGGACGTTCGGAGCTCAGTTCCGCGACAGCTTCGGTACCGACATGGTCGAAGAGGCCGTGGCGGCCAGCATCGCGTCGGTCGGGCGCGATGAGGCTGGAATCGCTGCAGAACTCGAGGCTCGGCTCGGGACCGTGATGCGCGAACGGCTGTGGGAACGTGCGCTCCTGGCGGGGGCCCTGGCCCTTCTCGAAGTCGAGGCGGCGCGTATCGAGGCTTCATTCGCCCCGTCGCCCGGGCCCGGGTCAGCCGGCGATGAAAAGGTGGTTGGGGGCGACTGAGATCTCGACGCTCGTCACGTTGTGATAGAGCTCTCCGTCTACCTGGAGATCGGCCGCCGGTTCTGCATCGAGGACTGCTTTCGTGACGGCGCGCCATACCGTTGCCGCCCGCACCCGCTGCAGACTCCGGCCGAGCAGCAGGCGGGGGGCGAGTCGTGCCGCCGTGCGCGCGCTGAGGTCTTCCAGAGTGAGAATCGTCAGATCGGGCGATTCCGCAGGGTCCAGATACAAGGGGACCTTTCCGAAGTAGGTGAACGGGCGCTGTACCTGCACCATCGTCGCGACACCATCGGCACGTTTACCGTCGGCCTCCACCCGCAGGGAGGCAGCCCGATGCCGGTAGTCGCGTCGCAAGACGCCGAACAGGGTCCTCGCGTAATGGATTCCGGCGAACCGGAGTTTTCCGGTCGGTCGCTGCTCGGCAATGCGCACGACTTCGGCGTCGAAACCGATGCCGGCGGCGAATGTCGCGTACACCGATCGATACGTCGTGCCCTGTTCGACGGCGAGGTGGGCGAGCCCGACCGCTCGACGATGAACCGCCTTGGCGAGTTCATGGGCGGCGTCGCGTGGTTTGGCGGCAATGCCCTGGATACGGGCGAACACGTTGGTCGTTCCCGCCGGGATCACCCCCAGCGCGGCTGCCGATCCCGCAAGTCCGTTGGCGACGTGATGGACGACGCCGTCGCCTCCCATGGCGGCGACAACGTCGAAGCCGGCCGCAGCGGCGTCGGCGGCGGCGCGTCGGGCTCCGTCCGGGCCATCGGGCCAGACCGCGTCGACGTCGTAGGTATCACGCAAGATCCTCACGACGTCGCGGTGAAGGGCACCGGTGAACGCCGATGCCGATGGGTTGGCCACGAGACGTAGTCGCTGCATCGGGAGCGAGCGTAGCTGGTCGCAGGGCCGGGGTCAGAGGCCGGTACGCTGCGGTCGTGGAGCCGTATCTCGATCGCGTCGATGCGGGACAGCAGCTGGCCCGCCACCTCGGGCACCTGGCCGGGAGTCGACCCCTGGTCCTCGGGGTACCTCGCGGCGGTGTGATCGTTGCCGCCGAGGTCGCCCGGGCGCTCGATGGTGATCTCGATGTTGCGATCGCCCGCAAGCTGGGCGCTCCCGCCAACCCGGAGCTGGCCATCGGTGCCATGGCGGCCGGTGGGGCCCCGATATTCGACGCTGCGTTGGTTCGGCACCTCGGGGTCCCCGCGCCGTATCTGGCGCAGGTCGTGGAGCGAGAGCGGATCGAACTCGACCGGCGCCGGCTTCTCTATCGACCCGGCCGTCCACCCCTCGATACGGCGGGACGGGTCGTCGTCGTGGTCGACGACGGAGTTGCTACCGGAGCCACATTGCGTGCCGTCCTGGCCTCCGTCGCCGCAATGAAGCCCGATCGACTCGTTTGTGCCGTTCCGTGCGGTCCGCCGGAGACGATCAGCAAGCTCGCCGAGCTCTGCGACGAGATCGTGTGCCCCCTGCAGCCTCACTTCTTTCGGGCCGTCGGGGAGTGGTTTCGCGACTTCCGCCAGGTGGAGGACGACGATGTCGCCGCCGCCATCGAGGGGGCGCGATGACGATTGCGGCGGCGCTCCTCGGCACCGCTGCCGGCGATGTGCTGGGTGCTCCCGTCGAAGGGAGACGCGGCCCCATCTCCGATCTCCCCGATCCCGATGGAGTCCACACGGATGACACTCAGCAGGCTCTCGTCCTTGCATATCACCTGCTGTCGAGGCCGACCGTCGATCCCCCGTCACTGGCATTCGACCTGGCGGCCCTGGCACATCCCGGCGCAACGATGGGGGTGTACCGGGGCGCAGGCAGCGGCTTCCGCGCCTTCATCGAGGCGCTGAGTGACGGTGCGGCC
>JBFIQU010000176.1:0-4657 GCA_041609395.1 Acidimicrobiia bacterium
ATCGTCGCCCGGTCGACGTTGCTGCATGAGCTCGGGCACGTATGGACGACCCAACACCTCGCCGATGAGGCGCGGGATGCGTTCCTCGAATTTCGCGGTCTCGATGAATGGAGCGGCATCGGGCTCACTCGCGACGAATCCGGGGCCGAACACGCCGCTGAGATCCTGGCCTGGGGCCTGCTCGACACCGACTCGTGGGACGCTCGCCTGCCCAACAACAGCTGCGAAGATCTGGCGGCGGCCTTTCGAATTCTCACCGGAAAGGATCCGCTGCAGACCTGTGATTGACCCGCGGACGGCTTCGGAGAAATGGCCTGATCCTCGAGCCGCCACCCGGCGCCGATGAGTAGCTTCCGCAGCAGCCGACCTCGCAACAAAGGAGAGCGTATGGCAGACAACAAGGCGATGGTGCAGAGCATGTATGACGCGATTTCGCGTGGCGACGATATCGATGCATTGCTCGACGAGCACGTCACAGCCGACTTCGTCGAGCACGAGGAGCTACCGGGAGCTCCTGCCGAAGCTTCCGGGCGGCAGCTCGCCTACCAGACTCTCACGATGCTTCAAACCGCGTTCACCGATCTGCGATTCAACGTCGAAGACCTGATCGAAGAAGGCAACCGGGTCGTAGCCCGGCTCACCGTCACCGGCACCCATACCGGCGACTTCATGGGGATCCCGGCGAGCGGCAATGCCGTGGCCGTCGGCGCGGTCGACATCTTCCAGATGCGAGACGGCAAGGTTGCCGCGCACTGGGGTGTCACCGATTCGGCCGCCATGATGATGCAGATGGGAGCCATCGAACCGCCGGGGTAGGCGCCCCGACTGGACGCCGTGTTCTCAGGGCAGGAGCTCGACACCTCAGCCCGGCAACGATGACAACCCGCGATCACCCGCCGCCCGCGAACGCAGCCGCGTCAGATCGGGCGGCGGCGTTTGCTCGAAATGACGCCGGTGTCGAAACCGCCGAGATGAAGCTTGCCCGAGAAGCGAGCGTGCTCGATCTTGAGGCAGCGATCCTGCACGACGTTGAGGCCGGCGGCGATCGCGGCACGGGCCGCCTCGTCATGACGCAGTCCAAGCTGGAACCACACGGTGGGCGCGCCGATCTCGATCGCCTCGGCCACGACCCCGGGGATGGCGTCCCGGGCACGGAAAATGTCGACGATGTCGGGGACTTCGGGCAGATCGGCCAGCGTCGGATGGCACGCCACCCCGAGCACCTCCTCGTACGCAGGGTTGACACAATGCACCCGGTACGGAGTGCGCACGAGATAGGTGGCCACGAAATTGCTCGACCGCAGCGGATTGGCCGACACCCCGACGAGTGCGATCGACTTCGCGTCGCGGATGATGCGCAGCCGCTCCTTGGCGGTGACCTCGGGCACGGCGGTCAGCGTCATCGGCCCTCCAGCGTGGCATCCAATGCGTTCTCGAGATCCCACAGGATGTCGCCCACGGTTTCGATGCCGACGGATATCCGGATCGTGTCGGCGCCGACCCCGGCGGCGAGGCGCTCCGTCTCCGGGACCTGCTGGTGGGTCGTCGAGGCGGGATGGATGATCAGGGTCTTGGCATCGCCGACGTTGGCGACATGAGAGATCAACTCCAGGCCGTCGATCAAGGTGACGCCGGCGTCGTACCCACCGGCCAGCCCGAACGTGAAGATGGCGCCCGGCCCCTCGGGCGTGTACGTCTCGGCCAGCGCCGTCCACGGATTGTCCGGGAAGATGGGGTATTTGATCCATGACACGGCAGGGTGGTCTCGGAGAAACCCGGCAACCGCAGCAGCATTCTCGACGTGACGCTGCATCCGCAACGGCAACGTCTCGAGCCCGAGCATCAACAGGTAGCTGTTGAACGGGCTCAGGGCGGCGCCGATGTCGCGAAGGAGCTCGACCCGGGCCCGGGTCAGGTAGGCGTACTCGCGGAAGTTCTCCCAGAACGTGAGGTCGTGATACGCCGGGGACGGATCGACGAGCAGCGGGAAGTTGCCGTTGTCGAAGGGGAAGGTGCCGGCTTCGACGATGACGCCGCCCAGCACCGCACCGTGCCCTCCGATGAACTTCGTGGCGGAGTGAACCACGATGTCGGCACCGTGCTCGATCGGGCGGCACAAATACGGCGTGGCGAACGTGTTGTCGACGATGAGCGGGATCCCGTTGTCGTGAGCGAGTCCGGCATAGGTGGCAATGTCGAGGATGTCGCAGCCGGGATTGCCGATCGTCTCGCCGTACAGCGCTTTCGTCCGGCCGGTGATGGTTGCGGCGACGGCGTGCGGGTCGCCGAAGTCGACGAAGCTCACGTCGATCCCCATTCGGCGCAGGGTGACGTCGAGCTGGGTGTAGGTGCCGCCGTAGAGAGCCTTCGAGGCGACGATGTGATCCCCCTGGGCTGCCAGCGTGAGAATGGCGATGAGTTGTGCCGACTGGCCCGAGGCCACCGCCACCGCCCCCAGTCCGCCCTCGAGCGACGCCATCCGTTCCTCGAAGGCAGCCGTGGTCGGGTTGCCGATGCGGCTGTAGATGTTGCCGTACGTCTGCAGGGCGAAGAGGTCTGCGGCGTGTTGGGCGTCGTCGAACACGAACGCCGTCGACGCATAGATCGGCAATGCCCTGGCACCCGTCTCGGGGTCAGGCGGCTGTCCGGCGTGGATCGCCCGCGTGTCGAAGCCGAACTCGTGCCCGTCACTCATCGCCGGTCGGCTCTCCGGGTGGCCTCCCGCGCACCGCCCCACAGGGGCTCGCCGGGGGAGGAAACATCCCTCCCCCAGCGAACCGCTCGTGCGTCGGTTTCGTCAGCTGAGATCCACATCGAGACGGATCGCCCGGCTCAACGTGTGGCCGACGGGCGACGTGCCGATCACCTTGCGGTGCAGCTCCTCGATCGCCTCCGGTGAGGCGTCCGACTCGAGGGTCACATGCGCCCGGATGTGGTCGTACCCGGCATGTCCCTCGTCGTTGAGTCCGAGAAACGTCTCCAGGTTGAGGTCGCCTTCGAGGTCGATCTCGAGCTTGCTCAGCTGGATTCCGGTCGCCGAGGCGTTGGCTGCGTAGCCGACGACCAGGCAGTTGCCGAGGGCGGCGATCAGCTGCTCGACCGGGTTCGGCGCGGTGTCGGTACCGCCGAGGCCGGCCGGTTCGTCCGACGGGATCGGGGCGAAGTCGCGGATGTGGGCTTCACTGCGAAACGCGCCCTTCCAGACGACCCGGGCACCCCACGTCGTTTCCGCCTTCTCGGGCTCGGAGGAGACGGCACCGATGAGGCCGCCCACCGTCTCGAGATCTACGTCGTTGAGTCGTGTTGCTTCGATGGTCAATGTGTCTTCTCCTTGGTCGTGGACCTCGCGGTCCGTGACAAACATCGGGATGAACGCCGGAGGCTGTTCCTCTCGGGTGGTGGCGTTCGTCAGGAGCGCGGTGCGCCCGGGCGAACCACCCGAGAGCAGCGACACATGACCATGGTGGCGCCCTCGGCGCCGGAGGATCTGGCGAGCAGTACCTGCATTGAAAAAGACTCCCTTCTCTCGCTGTACGCGCTCGGTGCTTGAGCGCCGCGAGCGGGAGTCCCGCTGACGGACGACCTCATCGATCAGGCATTGGCACCCACGATCGCTCGTTGGTTGCCGCGGCTTCACAGGGCCTGTCCCTCCACCGCTCTGGATGAGCGCGTTCTGTTGAGGAGGGAGTAGAGCACAACGGGCCGGGGGCCGTCAAGGGTTTTTCGCGCGCGCAGCGTGGCTACGGCGTGTTCATGCCACGAATGTCACGACTGTGACAACGTTGTCGCGCGCCCTGAAATCACGTTGACTCCCGCGGCCGACCACCGCATGCTGCGCGGTCAAGGGCAGGGAGCCCCCGTCCCGCCGTACCACCGCGAAGCACAGCGCTCCGGTCGAATCGGGGTCGTCAGGAGGCCACCATGTTCCGTATCCCCGGCCGCACCGTTGGGGTGGTCGTCACCGCAGTTGCTTTATCGGTGGTCGCGCTCCAGGCGGCACGAGCCAACGGAGCGCCGCCCTCGAACGCGCTGCTCCCCGACCTGCAAACCGTCGTTCCCCTGCACCTGCAACTCGTCAACGCCCACCAGCAAGAGATCATCCGCTTCTCCAACGGAATCGCCAACACCGGCGCCGGACACCTCCGACTGCGCCCGGAGTTGCCGGCGGCAGGCGGCACCGTGCAATCGGCCGTCCAGGAGCTCCTCGACGCCGAAGGCACCAGCGTCTGGAGCGGCGTCGTGAGCCAGTTCGACTTCCACCCGGACCACAACCACTGGCATATTGCGGCCGTCGCCGAATTCTCGATCCACCGGGGCAGCCCTACCGGACCCAAGGTGACCTCGGCGGAGAAAGTCACGTTCTGCCTGATCGACTGGTACAAGCTCGACGGGAGCCCGTCCAAGACGCCCGATCGGACCTACTTCGATTGCGCCGGCCAACAGGGGATCAGCCCCGGTTGGGTCGACCAGTACCACCAGGCGACCGAGGGCCAGTCGCTCGACATCACCGGAGCAGCCCCGGGCACCTACTACCTCGTCAGCACGAGCAACCCCGAGAGATCGTTCCTCGAGAGCGAGTACAGCAACAACACCTCGTGGACCAAGTTCGAGTTGCGCAGGGACAGCAAAGGCAACCCCAAGATCACGATCACCGGCA
>JBFIQU010000177.1:0-4616 GCA_041609395.1 Acidimicrobiia bacterium
CGATGCCGACGACACCGATGACCGGAATCCCGTGGCGAATGAACGTGTCGAACTCGAATCCGTTGAACCCGAACCCACCATCGCCGTAGACGATGCCGACGAGCTTGTCGGGATGGGCGATCTTGGCGGCGAGGGCAAAGGGGGCGCCGGTGCCGAGGGTCCCGAAGGGCCCAGGATCGAGCACATGGCCCGGATTCGAAACCCGGAGCCATTTCGCAGTGGTCGAGACGATGTCGCCCCCGTCGACGGCGACGATGGCGTCCTCGCCGAAGAACTCCGCGACCTCGCGGGCGAACCGCTCCGGATGGACCGGGCTGTCGTCGGTGGCGCTCGCCGCCGCAACCGCCAGTGCCTCGTCCTCGGCCGCCATGAGCTCCTTGGTCCACGTCGGCAGTTCGGTCCTGAGGTAGCGGTCGCGCAATGCGTTGAGCTGGTCGAGGAACGTCCCGGGATCGGCGACGATCCCCGTATCTACGGGCCGGTTCCACCCGATTCGGGTCACCTCCGCGTCGACCTGAACCACGTGGGCATCCGGCGCGATCTTGCGTCCGTACCCGGTGCGGAAGTCCCAGTCGACGCCGAGGGCGAGCACGAGGTCGGCTCCCGCAAACGCCTGCGATCTGGTGCGGTTGCCGAGCAATGTATGGCCGTAGGGCAGCGCACCGCGGGCAGCACCGTTGACGTATACCGGTGCCTGGAGGTCTTCGGCGAACCGACGCAGCGCGCCCGCCGTCTGCGGACGCAACCCTCCCCCGGCAAACACCATCGGCCGCTGCGCGCTCGCCAGCGCGTCGGCGACCTGGATCAGGTCTTCGTGGCCGGCGGCCGCCCGGTGTGGTGGCGCCACTTCGGGCCACACGACGGTGTCCTCGCGCACCATGTCGGCTTGAACATCGAGGGGGACGTCGAGGAACACCGGGCTCCCGCGGCCGGCAAACGCGTGGGCTGCGGCGACTCCGACGTATTCGGCAAGGCGGCCCGTCTCCCATGCCGTGCCCGCCCAGGCAGTGATCGAACGGAACAGCTGCGGGTGGTCCATCTCCTGCAACCCACCCTTCTGCTCCTGCCGCACGTAATGGCGGCCTCCGATGACCAGCATCGGGGTACGGTGCTGCCACGCGGTGGCCACAGCGGTGATCGTCCCGGTGACTCCGGGACCTGCGGTCACGACTGCGGTACCCAGCCGGCCGGTGAGGCGGGTGTACGCCTCGGCGGCGTGGGCCGCGGCTTGTTCGTGGCGGACGTCGACCACATCGATGCCTTCGAGGACACAGCCGTCCAGTATCGGCACGATGTGTCCTCCGGTCAGGGCGAAGACGGCGTCGACCCCGCGCTGCTTCAAGGCTCTGGCGATGATCTGGCCGCCGTGCAGGCTCGTCATGCAGTCTCCCTCCCGTCACCGGTCAAGTTAGCCGCTTCCCAGATCGTGGTTTGAAAGCGGAAGCCGTCGGGAAAAACAAATCAACAGGTCACAACGGACCGCAACCGCAAGGAGGAAAAGAAATGGGCATCATCGTCTGGCTCATCGTCGGTCTCATCGCAGGCGCCGTCGCACGGTTCCTGGTCCCCGGCCCGGATCCCATGGGCTTCCTGGGCACCCTCGCACTCGGACTCATCGGCTCCCTGGTTGGTGGATTCCTCGGAAACCTCATCTTCCACGGCAACCTCGACCTGGAAGCGGCCGGCATCGCCGGTTCGATCATCGGTGGCGTGATCGCGCTGCTCGTCTACCGGGCCGTGAACGACCGCGAACCCGTCGGAGTCTGATTCCCCGAATCTCGGCCGGAGGCGCCCCATACTCCCGGCGGCGCCTCCGTCGCGTTCGATCGAGATCGTGCCCGGTGCATCCCCCGCCGCCTCGCAACGCCGCAGCGGCTGTCAGGCCTCCGGTTCCGGCGTCGCAACGGGCTCGCGTTCACGACGCCCTGCCCGGGGATACGCGATCAGCGCCCGAACCGCCAGCCAGGCCGCCGTGACGAGGAGCACAACAGCGATGACCGCCACGGCAGCGCCGAATGATCCGCCGTCGGCTCGATCCGCCACGATGAGCGAAGGTGGGGCGATCGTGATCGAGGTGCTCGAGGTCTGAGCGAGGCCGAACGCGCCCGTGACAGTCTGTATCACCGCAATTCCGGCGATCGTCCCGACCCGAAGCAGGTTCCGTCTCATGCGAATGCCGAGGTTACCGAGGCGCCGCACCTCCGCCTCACCTATCGGGGTTTTTCGTCGCCGGGGCTGATTTCGGCGTACGCTGGTGGAAAGCGGCATAGGGGGCCGACCGCATGGCTCGCGTGCGGCGAGACGAGCGCGGTCCGGCGCCATCGGTGACGTCGACCGTATTGGGCCTGTTGCTGGTGGGGTTCGTTCTCTTCGTCATCGTATCCCAGGCCGCGCACGGGTCCTCGCATACGGTCCGTATCGTCGCCGCCGACTACGTGCCACTTCCCGGCGACGACATGCTGGACCTGAACCGCCCCTTCGCCGATGTCGAGGCCGACGTCGTCGCGTTCTCGGCCGGGACCAAAGTCGTGCCGATCCCCGGCGTCACCGGCATCAACGAGATCACGACCACCCTGACGATCGATCCCGTGATCGATCCGCCGACGGCCACGATCGCGTTTCGTGGATCGGCCACCGTGCTCGGCTCGCCTGCCGACGTGCTGCTGACGCTGGTCTGGCCCGACCCGCTCTCGCCGACGCCCGATGTCGCGCTCGGTGTCAAGATTCCCGGCCTCGACCTCACATCGATCAACAGTCAATGGGTGCTCGAAGGCGGGTTGCCGCCGGCCGTCGAGAACGGCTGGATCAGCGAATCCCCGACCGGGCAGACGCTTCCCCCGGACCTTCCGGGTGTCACGGCCGGCGATGCGTTCTACCCGGCCGCCTTTGCAACGGGCGACGGCGTGGCGGTGGACGCCGGCGTCGGCCTGTATGCCGACATCTTCACCGAGTCACTGCTCGGTGCAGGGGCCAATGCGGTCCTGGGGTTCTCCGGTTCGTCCACCGTGGGGATCGCCGCCGCATTCGAGAGCAACTGGGACCTGATCAACGGCGACTTCGCCGGCCCCGGGTTCGACGGCTCCGGCGATCTCGAACCGCCACCGGGCTCGTCCCTGCCCGACTGGGCAACAGCGCTGTCGTACCGGATCCGGCTGGTGTTCGAGGGCGCGGCGTTGAACGTCACCCTGGAGACGAGCTTCGCCGGCCTCGATGCCGTCCTCGTGATCGTGGCTCCGGGTGACGGCAGCTACACCGCCACGTTCACCATCACCGGCGACATCTCTCTCGACGGGATTCTCGACGAGCTCATCGGAAACACCCCGACACTGGACTTGCTCATCCCGGCGTACGTGCGGAGCGCTACGGCCAATGGTGTCACAGTGGTGGTCGCCGGTGATGTGCAGGGAAACGAGACCTACCTGCTGGCCGACTTCTCCTTCGAAATCTTCGACGGCGATCAGCTCTTCGACGCCGGCTTGCTCGTCCATGTGGCCCGCAGCGGTGCGATGCTCGTCGGCCTCCAGCCGTCCGTACCGCAGAATGATCCGCTGCTGCTGTCGGAGCTCCTCCCCGATGTCGACGTCATCCCTACCGGCACCGACTTCGCCGTTGTCTCGACCGACTCGGCACTCGGTTTCTTCTTCTCGACCGACCCGATCGAACTTGCGGCCGCCGACATGCCGTCCTCGGTGTATCTGTGGTTCGAACCGCTGTTCGGTCTCGACCCGACCGACGCCGGCGACGACGAAAACTTCACGGCATCGTTCCCAACGCTGCTCGAGTCCTCCGGCGCCACCTTCAGCATCCTCGGCCACGCCGCCCTGCCCGATCTCCTCGCCGATTTCGCCAACGAGACGTTCGGTCTCAAGCGGGAGATCTCCCTACGAGGTGACTTGCCGCTGTTCGGCAACGATACGCAGGGCTTTGCGCTGCGAATCGAGCTCGAGGGAGACCCCGCTCGATTCCCGGAATGGGTATGCGGCGCAGCCGACGACGCGACACGGTGCCGCGACCCCGCCCTCCACTTCCAAGCGGTCGCCGTCGTCGACGACAAAGGAACGCAGACTCCTACGGACGACGAAGTGCTACTCGAATTCACCGTCGGCGGGCAGATGGATGTCCGCTTTCGGTCCGGCATGCCTGCCGATATCGCGCAGACGTTCAACGGCCTCGGCATCCCGGTGACCGCCAGCACCGCGGTGAACCAGAACGACACCTGTCCCAACGGGACGACCCCACAGCCCGTCCTCGAAGGCGCCACGACCAGCTACTACTGCTTCGACAGCGGCCGGATCACCGTCACCGCGACCCTCAGCTTCGAAGCCACTGCCGACGGAACCGCCATCTCAGGGACTCTGACGGGCACTTGGGCGCCGACGGTGTCACCGTGGAATCCGTTCGGAATCGAATGGCTCGACGTGACCCAGATCACGCTGGAACTCGCTCTGAACGTCGAGGTCACGACCAGCGACGTCACCGTCGAACTCACGATCGGTATGTTCGCCTCCGCCGCCGTGGGGCCACCGGCCGACCCCAAGGACTTCACGATCGCCGGACAGATCGCCGTGACACCGCTGCCGTCGCCGCCCTTCTTCAAGGTGGAGCCGCAGGGATTC
>JBFIQU010000178.1:0-4595 GCA_041609395.1 Acidimicrobiia bacterium
CTTCGACATCGACATCTGCCGCGCCGTCGCCGCTGCCGTGCTCGGCGATGCCGACGCCGTCACCTACGTCACCCTCGACTCCGGCGAGAGGATCGATGCAGTGCGAGAGGGTCGGGTGGACCTGCTCAGCCGCAACACGACGTGGAACGCCCGGCGGGACGCCGTCGTCGACTTCGGGCCGGTCGTGTTCCACGACGGCCAGCAGTTCATGGGCCGCGCACCCCGGTTTTCCGACGTCTCCGTCCTGCCGGACATCGCCGGCACGGCGGCCGAACCGACCCACATCTGCGTCAACGAGAACAGCACCACGAACACCAACCTGCGCCAGGCTGCTCGCGAGGCGGGGATACTCGACCGTATCCGGGTGGTCGAGACCGACAGAAACGACCTCGCGGTGAGCCGGTTTCGTACCGGTGAGTGCGATCTCGTGACCGGTGACGGGTCGGCGCTGCGCGGCAACCTCGCCGGCAAGCCGGCCGGAGAAACGTGGGTCATCTTCCCGAAGACACCGATCTCCCGGGAACCGCTGGCACCCGTTGTTCGCGAGGACGACTCCCACTGGCGTGCCGTCGTCAGCGCCGTCGTCTATGCGTTGGTTGCCGCCGAAGAACTCGGTGTCACGTCCTCCAACGTCGACATGATGCGGGAGGCACCACCCAACGCGACGGTAGCCCGGCTTCTCGGTGCGGAGAGCCGATATCTCGATGATGCCGCCGACGGTGAGTACACCCGGGCCTTGAGTCTGGATTCGAGTGCCTTCTTCGACGCCATCAAGCTCGTCGGCAACTACGGCGAGATCTTCGAGCGCAACCTGGCGGCGCTCGAAATCGATCGCCCCCGAACCCTGAACGCTCCAATCGGCGGCGGAGGCCTGTTGTGGGCTCCACCCATCTCCGCGATCGAGTGGAAGCCGGCCCGAACACAACTGTGGGATCTCTCCGAGATCACCGAGAGTCTCCGCTGTGGCGTGAACCCCGGCCTTCCGGGGTTCGCTCAGCGTATAGGAGGCAGAATCGAGGGGTTCGACGCCGATCTGTGCCGCGCCGTTGCGGCTGCCGTCGTCGGCAACTCCGAAGCGATCCTCTTCACCGAGCTCGATACGACGCAGCGGTGGGAGGCGCTCGACGAAGGCGACATCCACGTCCTGATCCGGAACACAACGTGGACCGCCGGACGGGACGCCTACTACGACTTCGGTCCCGTCGTGTACCACGACGGGCAGCGATTCATGGGCCGGGCGTCACGGTTCAGTTCGAGCTCGAACCTCGCCAACCTCGACGGCATGGCGGTGTGTGTCAACGACGGGACGACGAGCCACGTCCGCCTGCGCGAAATCCGGCAACTCGGTGTCGAGATCGGTGAGCCGGTCCTGACCCGCGACCTCGACGAAGCGGTACGGAGGTTCGCCGACGGGGAGTGCGACGTCGTGACCGCCGACGGCTCGGCACTCATCGGTGCGCTACCCAGAAGCCCGGCCGACCAATCATGGGTCATCTTTCCGGACCGGCCCATCTCCCACGAGCCGCTGGCCCCGGTCGTCACGGAGGGCAGCTCCGAGTGGCGCGATGCCGTCTCGTGGACGGTATTCGCGTTGATCGAAGCAGAGCGGCTCGGCATCACCTCACAGAATGTGGAGGCCGTCAGAGCAGATCCGCCGGATCTGCGGGTCGCCGCAATGCTCGGCGTCGAAGGGGCGTTCGACGGGCGCGACCTCCGCTGCAACGGACACTTCCTCGCGACTCTCGGGTTGCGCCCGGATGCCTTCTTCGAGGCCATCCGGACGATGGGCAACTACGGCGAGATCTTCGAGCGCCACCTGGGTCGCGTCGGAATCGGACGCGAGGGAACCCTGAACGCGCTCGTTGAAGACGGCGGTCTCCTGCAGGCCCCGCCGTTCGGTGCGGATCTTCCGGCGGGAGGTCGCTGTCGATGAGCGGCCCGGGCCAAACCACCTCGCAGAACGGCGAGACCACCCCCGAGCGAAGGGCTGCGGCGCAGCAGGGTCTCGAGGAATTCGGGCGCGACGAGATCACGTTGTTCTTCACCGCCCTCGGCGTATCGACCGCCGTCTTCTTCGCCTTCGAGTCGTGGTCGCTGTTCGTGAGACTCGTGGCCTCCCTGGTCTCGCTGCCGTTCGTGATCTGGATCATGGCGAGGGGTGCGCCCCGCATGCGGGGCTTCGTGACGTGGCTCGTGCAGCCCCACCAATGGGCTGATGGCTGGGCCGAGCTGAAGAAGGCCTGGCAGCGCCGCACTCACCACAACGCCGTCAAGTATTTCGTGACCGTGGGCGGAATGGTCCTGCTCATCCCGGCGCTGGTGGTCCCGATCCGCAAGATCCTCAACGACATCGTGGTACGCGCCAGGGCATGCCCCACATCGCAGTCGCTGGCGGACGGCGCAGCCGACAAGATCGAGTCCCGGCCGGATCTCGCCGTCCTCGAATTTCTCGAAGCGACCCGGTTCTGCGAGACCGAAGACGCCCGGGTAGGGCTTCTCGCGGCACTGTCCCGCCTCGCCATCGTTGATCGGTACCTGCCATCGATCGAAGCGAAGACCCCCCCGGTCGTCGCCGCCGACGCAGCCGGCAGTGTGGTCGCCGTAGGAAGTGAGGACGGGACCGTCCGCGTATGGAGAACCGACTCCTGGTCCGGGTCGGATCTCGCCCCATCGCATTCTGCGAAAGTCAGTGCAGCGGTCCTGACACCCGACGGTGCTCTCCTCGTCACTGCCGACACACAGGGTGTGGTAAGGCTGTGGAGTGTTCGCGAGCAGAGGCTCCTGCGCAAGCTCGACGTCGAGCACCTCGGTTCCGTCGAGGCCATCGCGGTGAGCCGCGACGGATCACAGGTCGCCACCGGCGGAGATGACGGCGTTGCCGTGTGGGCTTTGCCGTCCGGGGACTGGATGCGGGGACCGACGATCCCCGGAGGTACCAAATCCAAGGTCCGATCGCTGGCGTTCGACAACTCCGGCGAACGGCTTGCGGTCGGCAACATCGAGGGCACGACGATCCTCGTTCCGGCCCGGAACCCCGCCACCCGCCTCGAGATCTTCGAGGGCTTCGTCGGCCCCGTTGCCGGAATCACGTTCATGCCGGGTGACGACGACACGATCCTCGCGGCCGACACCGCCGGCCAGATCAAGTCATGGGATACGGTCACCGGCAACAGCCAGCTCGTCGGCCATCACAGCAGCCTCACGCACTTCGCCGTGAGCCCCGACGAGGACCTCGTTGCGAGCGCAGGGGACGACGGTGTGGTCAGGATCTGGAGTTTCGCAGCACGTGCCCTCGCGCTCGTCGAGGAGATCCCGCACGCAGGACCCGTGACCCGGCTCTCCTTCGCCGGGCCCGACCGCATCGCCGGTGTCACGTCGAACGGAATCCAGGTCAGCAGAATCGGGGGACGCAGGGGCCTCGCCTCCGAGCTGCCGGTCGAACGCGACGAACCAATTTGGGCCGCCGCAATGAGCGGTGACGGCTCGATCGCGGTCGCCGGGGGGGTCAGAGGCCAGCTGCACGTCTGGAATACCGCGTCGCAGACGGCCCTACCCGTCCACGGCAACGACCATGCCGCAGCCACGATCAGGTCGCTTTCGATCTCTCCGGGGAGCCGGCAGCTGGCGAGCGGCGACAACGCCGGCCGGATAATCGTGTGGAGCCTGGATGCAGCGTCGGGCGCATCGGCCACAAGGGTGTTCGTGACAGACAGTTCGGTTCGCGGTATCGCATGGGCGGGAGACGATCGAGTGGCCAGTGGTCACGCCGACGGACTCGTTCGCATCTGGGACATCGGTGCCTCCGACGAGGCACCGGAGCGCGTCATGGAGCACGGTGCCGCAATCTGGTCGGTTGCCGTTGGGGACGGCGCCGACGTGGTGGCGAGCGGCGGCGACGACGGAGTCATCCGGGTGTGGGACATCGACGACGGAAAACTCCGGGGCGAACTCGAGGCGCACGGTGGCGCAGTGCGAGCGCTTGCGTTCCACCCGGCCGAAGCCGACGCCCTCGCCTCCGCCGGGGATGACTCTGTCCTGGCCATGTGGAGCATCGAGGGTCTCGCCCTCGTGTGCGACGCCGGTACTCGTGAACCGGGATACGCCATGGCATTCACGCCGGAAGGTGTCACCCTGGTCTCGGCTCACGGCAACTCGCTCTGGGTCTCCGACGGCGAACTCGACGGCGCATGCCTGCAGCCGATCGGTGAAGAGCTCGTCGGGCACGGCAACACGGTGCGGGGCCTCGCCATGGACCCCGAAGGCCTGACACTTCTGTCGGTCGACTTCAACGGGGGCGCACTGCTGTGGAACCTCGATCCCCGGATCCTCAGGGACCAGGCCTGCACGCTGGTGGGACGCAACATGAGCCTGGACGAGTGGAACGGTCTCGAGAAGCGCAACAAAGACGACCCGAAGCACTACGTCCGCCACTGCCCGGACTTCCCGCCCGGTCCCGGCGCCGACGTCGTGGCCCCCGCAGCCGATTACGGAGACGAGGAATGATGGAATCCATCAGGGACTTTGTGGACTCCGGAGGATGGCCGGCGACGGTCGCGGTGTTAGCCGGAGCGCTCGCAGCCGCCGTTGCTGCCTAC
>JBFIQU010000179.1:0-4590 GCA_041609395.1 Acidimicrobiia bacterium
ATGGAAGCACTCGATTCGTTCACTAGCGTTCGTGCCGTCCATTGGAACCTGGAACTCCGGGACAAGCCCTGGTGGTTTCCGTACGAGGAGTGAGAGAAATGGCACTGCAGGGACCGCAGACTGCGAAATGGTTCGAGCGGGCCGAAGCCGCGCTGGTTGCGGGGGTCTCGAGTGGATTCAGGAACTGGGGACCGCACGACACGCTCGTCATCGAACGCGGTGAGGGGGGCCGTGTCTACGACATGGACGGCACGGCATACGTCGATTTCCAGTGTGGTTTCGGGCCCATCATCCTCGGTCACGGCGACCCGGGCGTTGCCGCTGCGGTCGCCGCGGCGGCTGCACGCGGAACGACCTACGCCATGACGCAGGCCGGCGAGGTCGAAGCGGCCGAAGCGTTCAAGGAGGCCGTTCCCTGGGTCGACGCGTTGCGGTTCACCAACACCGGAACCGAGGCGACCATGCATGCGATCCGCCTGGCTCGCGCCTACACCGGTCGCGAGCTGATCGTGAAATACGAGGGGTGCTACCACGGCGCCCACGACTACGTGCTCTTCTCGACCGCGGGATCACCGGTCGGCGCGCTCGGCTCACGCCACAGTCCGGTGCCGTGGCAGACGTCTTCCGGGGTGCCCGAGGCCATCCGCACCACGATTCGGACGGCACCGTTCAACGATCTCGAGTTCATCGAGCGGTTGTTTCGGGACCAGGGCGGGGCCATCGCCGGCATCCTCGTCGAGCCCATGATGGGGAATTGCTTCGGGATCATGCCCGGGCCCGGATACCTCGAGGGTCTGCGCCGGCTGTGCGACGAACACGGAGTGGTCATGATCTTCGACGAAGTCAAGACCGGCTTTCGTATGGCACTCGGCGGCGCCCACGAGGTGTGGGGGGTCACTCCTGACCTCGGCACGTACGCGAAGTCCATGGGCAACGGGTTTCCCGTTGCGGCGATCGCAGGCCGGCGCGAGGTCATCTCGGCGTGGTCCGGAGGGGGCATCATGCAGGCCGGCACCTACAGCGGGAACGGGGTCGGGGTGGCTGCGGCGAAGGCCACGATCGAAGCACTGGCGACCGGCGAGCCCTACCGGCGCATGGAGAAGACGGGGACGGCACTGATGGAGGGCCTGTCGAAGATCTGTGCCGAGCGCGGCGTGCCGGTGCAGATCACCGGCCACTGGTCGATGTTCTCGCTGTTTTTCTCCGAGCACGTTCCGACGGAGTTCCGCGATACCCGGCACCACGATGCCGAGCTCTACGGAAACGTCGTGCACGGCATGATCCGGCGCGGTGTCATGCCGGTGGACGATGCGCTGGAACCGTGGTTCCTGTGTGCGGCTCACGACGACGACGATGTGGCACTGTCGCTGCAGGCGTTCGAGGAGTCCTTGAGCGAAGCGCTGCGATAGCAACCCCAGCTCCGCGACTCGAGTGACCTGGCAGCGTAATCGCGGTGCAGGTTCTCAATTGGGGTCGGGGTCGGGTCAGGGTTGGGGTCGGGGTCGGGGTCTCACGTCGCCTTCGTCGCGAGAGCCTCCCAGTCGTAGCCGGCGCGTTCGGCGGCTCGCAGCAGCTCCCGGGCCACGTTGCCGGCTCGCTTGGCCGCCGCTTTCGAGGGTGCCGTGACGACTGCTGCCGTTGTCAGCGCCGTTACGAGGTCCTCGTAGCGCTCCCGGTTGAACCAGAGACGATCCTCGTGTTCGTGAACGCCGATGAGGGGGGCGAGGTCGGGATCCGACGTCAGTCCGTCCAGGGTGGCCCGCAGAGCCTCGTCGAGGGGCTCACGATCGACCCGCTGGGCCCAGCGATAGTGAGAGGCGACTGCCGGCACCAGGGAGGCGAGTCCGGGTTGGTCGCCCAGCCGGGCGGCAACGGCGTCGCGCAGCGCGGCCTCGGTTCCGGCACCGTTGCGGCAGCTCATGCGGGCGGCGATGAGCGCCGCCGCGGTGATGAGGCGATAGCGGACCGACCCGATCTCCGGAAGCGCGGTGCGGACGCGAGCGAGGACCAGCCGGTCGAGGTCGTCGTCGCGTAGTCCATGAGCGACGTCCAGAAAGTCTGCGGACGAGGCGTCCAGATCGCAGTCGTACCGGTCGAGCTCGTCGACCAGGTCGTGGCGGACGGTGGGCACGTCGCCGTCGGGCGACAGCAGGGCATCTATGAAGTCGCCAAATCCATCACGGAGCGGTTGGAGGAGCTGCGCGTCGACGGCCACCCGGAGTGAAGGCACTCCGCCGCCGCCCAGCTGCTCGGCCAGGGCATGGAGGTGAGCTTCGGCGTCGTGGAGTTCCTCGAAGTCGAGGAAGACCCGGGACTGGTAGCCGTCCAGCTGGACGAAGAACCCGTGCCGGGCAATGTCCTCGCTGCGCCGCAGGTATTCGAGACCGGTTCGGATCTCTCGGAACCGAACCAGATCTCCCGGTGCTGCCCGCAGGCCCAGCGCCGCGGCGAGCTCGTCGGTCTGAGTTCTGGACTCTTCGCCGGTCTTGACCACAAACGGGGAGGACACCCGGATCCATCCCGTCGCCCGTTCGTATGCGTTGTTGTACAGGACGAGCGACGACCGCCCGGCACCACGGTTCGAATACGCAAAGACGTTGTCGTTGACGTCCCCATGCTCCGTCACGACGTCGTACAGGCGAAAGTTCTCCGCTCCGGCGAACTGGCGTCGCCGGTGCAACAGCGGGAAGAGCTCGCGCCGGTGGCGCTCGATGAGGTGGTCGTCGGGCTCTTCGTCCCATCGGGCCTTGCGGAACTCCATGCCGTAGCGCTCGGAGAACCCTTCGACCTGGCCGTGGCCGAACATCGGGAGGCCGGGCATCGTGGCCATCAGCGTGGCGACGCCGACGTACTTGTCGTCTTTGCCGAACTGAGCCACCGCCGTTTCCTCGTCCGGGTTGTTCATGAAGTTCACGTACCGCTGCAGAATCTGGGGATCGAACTCGATCGTGTTCTTGATCAGGCGGCGGTACTCGCTGTTGTCCTCTTTCGACGTCATGTGCATGAAGGCGCTGTTGTAGACCCGGTGCATGCCGAGGGTCCGGACGAAGTATCCCTCCAGCATCCAGAACGCTTCGGCGAGCAACAGGGTGTCGGGGACTTCCGCCGCAACCCGGTCGACGACCTCCCGCCAGAATTCGTTGGGGATCAGCCGATCGAACTCCTCGCGGGTCATCCCGTGCTCGGACCGGCTCGGAATAGCGCCGCCGTGTCCCGGCTGAGGGAACCAGAGCCGCTGGATGTGCTGCTTGGCCAGGGTCATGGCGGCGTCGAACCGGATGATCGGGAACTTACGAGCAACGTGGAGGATCGTCTGGATCACGGCTTCACGGGTGGACGCATCGAGGTAGTTGAGTTGCGCGGTGTCGTTCCACGGCATCGCAGTTCCGTCGTTGCCGTGCTAGATGTACCGTACGTCGCCGGTGTGGTTGTCGACGCGCTGGAAGACCACCGCGGCGTCGCTGCCGTCCCAGTAGTGATCCTCGATGCGGACCGAGACCCGGTCGTCGCTGCTGAGGTTCTCTCCGCCGAAGCTGTACCCGGGATAGGGCGGATGGGGGAGCGACAAGAAGCGGTCCGGATGCTCGATGACCCATCTGCCGTCGATACCGACGTGGTTGGGGACCATATCCGAGGCGAGCCGGATGCCCCGCTGCCAGGCACGGTTCCGGAGGTTTTCGTACGCGAGGTCACCGCCGAGGTCGTGGGCGATGACGTAGTCGTACAGCGAATAGGCCGACGCCACCGCGTCGGGATCCCCCCGCATGTGTTTGATCGTTCGCGAGGCCGTGCTGCGCTCCCAGAGCCCGATGAGCCACAAGGCTGTGAATCCCCACTCGGCGAGCCGATCGAGCTCCTCGTCCGGCACCTGATCGAGCCGGACTATGTCGCGCTGGTAGGTCTTCGAGAGCTGGTCGAGCCACACGTAGGTCGACTTCGCCATCATCACGACCTCCGGCATCCAGGAGCTATCGGTCGAGAACCGCTCGTATTCCCCGTAGCCGAGCGCCTCCGTCGTGATCGCCACGCTGGGGCCGGGCGGCCCGGCGAGCCCCCACTTGGCGTCTTCGGCGATCACATCGAGGGCGCGCAGCAGTCCGCCGAGGAGGGCGTCGAACCGATCGCCGAGAACGCCTGCCCAGTTGTCACGGATGAACTCGAGCTGATTCCGGATCGAGGTGGGGTGGGTCTGGAACGGTTCGCGCAGGAGACTGAGCAGCGACTTCCCGCCTACCACGGGGGGTCCGTCGGCAAAGACGTCGTCCAGCATCTCGATGGTGGTGAGGTAGGTAGCGCCGAGGGGCCGGTCGTCGTACAGATCGCGCATTCGTTCCAGGGCCGGGTTCTCGTTGGCCATCCTCAGCGCGACGAGCTCTTCGACGACCGCAACCGGGTCGTCGAGCACGGCTGCGATGTAGTCGTTTCGTGTCGTGATTCCGGCAACGACCTCTGGTGGCGGATACCGGTCGACGAAACCTGCGATCAGCTGCGCGACGTCGTCGCCGAGCCTCGCCGCGAGTTCGGTCCCGATCCCGGCGAACACACTCGCCCCGGGTCCCTCCCGGTAGAGCTCGAGCACGAGGTGCGACA
>JBFIQU010000180.1:0-4587 GCA_041609395.1 Acidimicrobiia bacterium
CCGAGCGCGTCGGCGAGGTCGGGCAGCGCCGGGGTGATGAGGGCGAACGTCAACACCCCGGTCGCCGTCATCGCAACGACGACGGCGAGCAACTTGCGGGCGGGTGGGTCAGGAGGCATACGGAGGCGGTGGCTCGAGGTCGAAGGTCCGGCACAGCAGCGCCACGTCGTGACGGTCCCGGTCGGTGGGCTCGTAGCCGGTGTGGGCGCGCAATTGCTGCTCCGCCGTCACGCAGCGGACCGGCACGCCGTCGATGGTTCCGGTGGCGGCAAGGGCTTCGGGCGCAAACGTGTACACGCTCCCGTCGAGCAGGATCTGATCGAGTCCCCCGTCGTGGACCCGGAGCGGATGTAGGTCGACGGCCCGTCCCCGGGAGTCTTCGAACTGGACCCGGGTCGGCAGCCAGTCCGCGGCCGGTTGGCATCCGTGGTCGGTGAGGATCCGGGTGGCGGTGAGCAGGTCGGCGAAGTCGATGAAGAGGTCGAGGTCACGGTGGTCGCGGCTTTGGGTACCGCACAACGCGTCGACGCCCCAGCCTCCTGCCACGATCGACTCGACGCCCCCGGTAGCGAGGGCGTCGAGTACGAACAGAACATCGGCGGGCGTCACCCCGGGAGCATACGGTCCCGAGGCAATCCCGGTTCAGGCGACGGGCGTGATGGTGAGCGTGAAGTCGAAGTACGCCTCACCGACCTGCTCGATGGGGTAGTAGTGCCACACCTCGAACAGCCCTTGCACCAGGCAGGTGGCGCCGGCCGCCGCCGCGATCGGGCACGGGTTACCTTCGGGGTCGGCGGCAGTGCCCACCGTCGACCACAGCCGGAAGTATTCCTTGACCCCCGGGGTCCGGTTCTTGCCCTTGGTGCCCAGTTCGACGTAGACGTCGAAGGCCCAGAGCATGCCGTTCACGTTGCCGTCGGCGTCGGCGTAGACGTAGAAGTAGCTCGGCACCGATGACTCACTTCCCGGCAGCGGGCCTCCGTGGCAACCGTCGAAGGTTCCTTCAGCGTTGTCCGCCACATAGCCGAATTCACGGTCCGCCGGCACTTCGGCGCGGAGGTAGATCCGCGGCATCGAGGTGCCGCTCGTTCCGTCGGCCATCAGATGGCCGTCGACCTCGGCCATCGTCAGCGACCCTTCTCCTACACACGTGCCGAGACCGTCACCGGCGCCGTTGATCCCCAGCGTGACCTCGTAGAGCACCGCCGGCTCCGGTGGCGGCTTGTTGCCGCCCTTTTTGGCCGCAGCGCTTGCCGCAGGAAGCAGCAGCAACGCCACCACAACGGCAAGGAGCGCAATCAATAGCTGTCGTTTCATGGCACACCTCCGTTCACCAGGTCCATGAGTGATGACGTATGTCGGGCCCGGAACGTGACCGGTCAGGGCAGCGTGCCGACCCACACGGCGGCCTTCCCTGCGGCTATACCGGAGACGCGTCCCCCTCCGGCGGCGACGACCACATCCCCATGCACTGCGATGTCCGTGACATCGATCGGCCAGTCGAGATCGAGATCACCAGCGGTGAGGTCGAGGCGGCCGACGCCGATGCATGCCGTTCCGTAGGGAGCCGAGACGTCCGGCACGTAGACCTCAACGGGGTCGGCGCTTTCGCACTCGATCTCGGGACCCGCCTGCACCCAGGTGCGGCCGTCGATCGAGGTCCACATCACCCGGGGTTCGACGTTGTCGCGGGGATCGAGGTAGAAGGCGGCGTCCGACCATGTGACCTCCTCGAAGTACACCCGGCCGGGATCGCCGAACGTGTCGATCGGCAGGCGATCCCAAACGAGGCCGTCGGCGGACACCCACACGACCGGCAAGTCGCCGAACCCGAGGCCCCACCGGTCCGAGTCGAAGCCTCCGGTCCCAACTGCCACGAGGCCGTCGGGCCCCGCAGCAACGTCGAGCATCGTCGCCGGTTCCGTCAGGCCACCGAACAGGGAAGACTCGACGGCCGTCCAGACGTCGCCGTCGGAAGAGGTCCACACCCCGGCCGCCGACCCGTTGCGTCCGACGGCAACGAACCCGGGGCCGCCGGCAACTACGCGGACGGGTTCCTGCACGTCGAAGGCGACGAACCCCGCGGTGTCGGCGGCGCGCGTCCACTCCCGGCCGTCGTCGGAGATCCACGCCGCACCGTCGAACCCGTTCGTGCCGACGGCCACGAAACGCTCTCCGTCCGTCGTCACGTCGAAGATGAAGCCGCCCTCGAATACCGACTGGTCGCCCGCAGTTGTCCAGGACAGTCCTTCCTCGGAATACCAGACCGCACCATCGATCGCAGCGCAGCCATCCGTGCAGAGCCATCCGGCGGCGACGAACCCTCGGTCCGCCGGGATGATCCGCTCGATCGAGGCGTCCTGGAACTCGGGAATGTCGGGTGCGCGGGTCAGGATGGCGTTTGGGAGCGGCGGCAAGGCGGCCACGGTCGTCGTCGTGGTCGCCGCCGTGGTCGTCGTGCTTGCGACAGGGGGGCCCGTGGTGGGAGGCACCGTCGTCGTTGCCGGCAGGGTCGTGGTGGTCGCCGGCGCTGTGGTGGTCGGCTCGACGACGTCCTCGCCGCCGCCCCGCAGCAGCAACGCACCGGCCACGGCCAGCACTACCACTGCCGCCGCGGCCACCGAGACCCAGACCGGTCGGCGATACCACGGAGCCCGCGGTGCAGCAGCGGTTCGCGTGGGTGTGCGCTTCTGATCCAACATGGTCGTCCTCCCCTCGGCGATGCCCGCCGCAGCGACGATCGAGGCAAACAGGTCCCCGGCCATCCCCTCGTCGAGATGCACCCGTCGTTCGTCGGGGACGGGGTTGGCCTCCCGTAGGACCCGGCGCATCTCGGTGGCGGTCGTCATGGTGTCTCTCCCGGGAGGAGTGATTGCCTCCCGACCGGCCTGTGTACGGACCGGTCGAAAGCTTTCGCCAAACGTTTCAGGGCCCGGTGCACCCGGACGTCGACGGCCTGCGCCGAGCACCCGAGCAGCTCCCCGATCCGGGCATGCGGCAGTTCCTCCCATACAGCCAGCCGGAGGACCTCCTGGTCGGCAGGAGACAGACCGGCGAGGCAGGCGAGCGCCGTCCGGTGCTCCTCGGTCTGGATGAGCTGCGGCTCGGGCTCCGGCGGGGGCTCGGGCAGCTGCCGAATCAGGCGATGCTTGAGGCGATCGAAGCGGGCGGCCTTGCGACGCTGGTTCGCCAGCACGTTGCGGGCCGTGGTGTACAGCCACGCCAGCGCCATCTCGCCGTCGGGAACGGCGTCGAGCTTGCGCCAGGCGACGACGAAGACGTCCTCGGTGGCTTCATAGGCGGAATCACGGTCGGTGCGCCGCAGGAAGTAGGCGAGGACGGCACGGTGGTGCTCTTCGTAGAGCCTCCGGAACCTCTCCGCTGCGGCCGTTTCGACCACGACCGGACTCCTCCCAGTACGTCACAACCCCTATGTCCTCGGGGGACGAGTCCTTACAGGGTTCACTGCCGCCTCAGCCTCGACCAGGGCCGAAGGTCGAAGGGTTTGGCGATCCCGCGTGCCGGGTATGACCCGATATCGCTCGAAACAAGGAGGATGCCGTGGGACTCGCCATCGCACTGCTGCTACTCGCCCTGATCTTCGGAGGCGTCGGGCTCTTCGCCTCGGCTCTCAAATGGATGCTGATCGTCGCCCTGGTCCTGTTCGTTGCAGGAGCCGTCTCCGGATATCGCGTTACCCGTTAGCCGGGACGGCCCCAGCCCCCACCGCCGGGAGTCCTGACCAGCAGCCGGTCACCCGGTGTGACCTCGAAGGTGACTTTGCCGGGAAGCCGCTCGGTGCTGCCGTTGCGAATGAGCCAGTCTTCGCCGGCGGCACCGAGTCCGCCTCCCGCCAGCCCATACGGCCGGTTGCGCCGCCGCTCCCCCATGAGCGAAACCGAGGCGGCAGTCAGGAACTCGATCTCCCGCTCGATACCGTCGCCCCCGCGATAGAGCCCCGTGCCGCCGCTTCCCCTCCGCAGCGAATACCGCAGCACCCGGAACGGGTAGTGGGTCTCCAGCGACTCGATCGGCGTGTTCTTGGTATTCGTCATTCCGGTATGGATGCCGGATTGGCCGTTCCGGCCGGGTCGGGCTCCCTGGCCCCCGGCGATCGTCTCGTAGTAGGCGAAGTCGTCGTTGCCGATGAGTACGTTGTTCATGGTTCCCTGTGACGCCGCCGGCACCCGGTCGGGTGCCGCTTCGGCCAGCGCCCCCAGCAAGACGTCGGCGATGCGCTGGCTGGTCTCGACGTTGCCGGCCGCCACCGCCGCCGGAGGCTCCGGATTGACGATGCTGCCGTGGGGCACACTGAGCGAAATCGGTCGGTAGCAGCCGCCGTTCGCCGGGATCGACGGATCGGTCGCCACCCGCACCGCGTAGTACAGGCACGAACGGGTCACCGCCTCGACGGCGTTGATGTTGCCTTCGATCTGCGGGGCGCTCCCGGTGAAATCGGCGTGCAGCTCCGAACCCGCCACCTCGACGGTGACCGCAATCGGGACGTCGGCGTCGCCCCACTCCATGAAGTCGGTGAAGGCGTATTCCCCGTCCGGCAGGGCTCCGATCGCCGCCCGCATCCGCCGC
>JBFIQU010000181.1:0-4577 GCA_041609395.1 Acidimicrobiia bacterium
ATCACCCGGTGGTCGTAGGTCGACGTCAGAGTTATGACCCGGCCGATCCCGCGCTCGCTGAGCGACGCCGGGTCGGCGCCTTCGTACTCCGGTGGGTACCGAATGGCTCCCACACCGACGATCACGCCCTGGCCCGGCATGAGCCGGGGAACCGACTGGACGGTGCCAACGGTGCCGGGGTTGGTGAGGGTCGCCGTCGTTTCTGCGAAGTCGTCCGGGGTCATCTGACCTGCGCGAACCCGGCGGATCATCTCCTCGTACGCGAGCCAGAACTGGCGGAAGTCCATTTCATCGGCGGCTCTGATGTTCGGAACCAGCAGCGTGCGGCTGCCGTCCTTGCGCTCCATGTCGACGGCGAGCCCGAGATTGATGTGCGGGTACTTGAGGACGTACGGCTTGCCGTCGATTTCTTCGAAGGCGGCATTCATGGCGGGTCGTTCCATGAGTGCCTTGACGACCGCCCATCCTATGAGATGGGTGAAGCTGACCTTGCCGCCCTGAGTGAGGCGGGCCAGCTGGTTGTTGATGATGCGCCGGTTGACCTCGAGGAGTTTGGCCGGGAACGTCCGCACCGAGGTCGCGGTGGGGAGCCGGCGGCTCTCCTCCATGCGGTCGGCGATCACCGCCGCTCCGCCGAGGAGCTGACTGGCGTGCTCGGGGATCTGCACCGCAGTCTCGGCGTCGGTCGCCGAAACCGGCTCCGCGACGGGCGGGGTCGGGGGCGGCGGCTCCGGGATGCTCTCGGGTCGGTAGTCGGCGAAGAACTCCTGCCACGAGGGGCTCACGGAGTCGGGGGCATCCAGGTAGCGGCGGTACATCTGGTCGACCAACCAGATGTTCGGTCCGAAATCCTCCGCGTCGAACGGCGAGTCGGGGCGGTTCGTCATGGACACGATGGTACCGCCGGGAGGAAGTGGCGGCCCGGGGAGGGCGTCAGTCGAGTCGCCACACGGCGCCGCTGCGCGGCGGCATGGAGATCCGGGCGGCATGCTCCCCGAACGCCATCTCTCCGCTTCCCCACAGCAGCTCCGCGACCGTTCCGCCGAGATCGACGACCGACAGCGAAGTGGCTTCGGCGGCGTCGCCGGCATTTACGGCAACGATGAGATTCTCCCCGTGAGCTGCGCGCCTTACGAGGTACAGAAATCCGCCGGGCTCCGCTCCCGGGGGCCACAGAAAGTCGTAGCGGTCGGATCGCAGTGCCGGATGAGCCTTGCGGAGCGCGATCAGTGACCGGTACGTCTGCAGCAACTCCGTGTCCCAGGAGTCACGGTGGTCCCAAGGGAACGCTCGCCGGCTATCAGGGTCGTGACGGCCGGGGAGCCCGATTTCGTCCCCGTAGTAGATGCACGGAGCGCCCGGGAACGTGAGCATGAGTAGCGCGGACAGCTGCACCGACGCCACGTCGCCGCGGGCAACGGTGAGGAGGCGCGGCGTGTCGTGGGAATTCAACAGGTTGAGGTTGGCGAGGTTGGCGTCGCCGGGGTACATGCGCAGCAGTCCCGACAGGTGCTCGGCGTAGGAGGCCGCATCGATCGGGGGGTAGACCTGATAGGTGAGGCCTTCGACCACCTTCGGGTCGACGTGGCGCCCGGCGGCAAACGAGATGGTCAGTCCCGTGAAGATGTAGTTCATCGTGCCGTCGAAGAGTTCCCCGGAACTGATCCAGTGGCGAGCGTCATCCCAGATCTCCCCGACGATGTAGACGTCGGGATTGATGGTGCGGATGCGGGAACGGAACTCCTCCCAGAAGCCGGGTGTCGATATCTCGGCCGGGACGTCGAGGCGCCATCCGTCGATACCCGTCTTCGTCCAGTGCTCGGCGACTTCCATGAGGTACTCGCGGACGACGGGATTGTCGGTGTTGAGTTTGGGGAGGGCGTGGAGACCCCACCACGCCGAGTAGTTCGGCGGTTCGTGGGCGGCATAGGCGTTCAACGGCCATTCCTCGACGACGAACCAGTCGACGTAGGGCGAGTCCGGTCCGTTCTCCAGCAGGTCGTTGAACTGGAAGAAGCCGCGTGAAGCATGATTGAACACGCCGTCGATGATCACCCGGATGTCACGTTGGTGGCAGGCGTCGATCAGCGAGCGGAATGCCTCGTCGCCTCCGAGAAGGGGATCGATCCGGAAGTAGTCGTGCGTGTGGTAGCGGTGATTGGAGGCCGACTGGAACACCGGGTTGAAGTAGATCGCATTGACGCCGAGATCGGTCAACCAATCCAGGCGCTCGACCACGCCGTACAGGTCACCGCCTTTGTATCCGTGGTAGGTCGGCGGAGCATCCCACGCTTCCAGCCTGCCGGGGCTGGCGACCCTGCCGGAACGGGCGAAGCGATCCGGAAAGATCTGATAGAAGACGGCGTCCTGTACCCAAGACGGGCGGTCGGTGATTTCGGTCATGCTGCTCCGGTTGCCGAGCGAAGTCAGGCTAGAGGGCTGCAGGGGGTTCTCCGAGGTTCCGCTCCAGGTATCGTCCTCCCGCATGCGAATCGGATATCAAGGCGAGGGGTTGTCGTACAGTGATCGTGCCGCCGGGGAGCTCTTCCCTGAGGCTGAGCGGATCGGCTATCGAAACTTCGCCACCGCGTTCGCGGCGCTGGCATCGGGCGCCGTCGAACGTCTGGTCCTCCCGATCGAGAACTCCACCACGGGCAGTGTGCTGCCGGTCCTCGACCGCGTCGTCGATCCGGCGATTTCGATCGTGGCGGAACACCTCGTCGAGGTTCGCCACGTGCTGTGGGGCGTCGAGCGCGCCGCCCTGGAAGATGTGCGACGGGTGCGATCCCACCCGGAGGCCCTGTCGCAGGCGACCGAGATCCTTCTCCAGAACGGTTGGGAGCCGGTACCGACCGAGGACACCGCCGGCGCCGTCCGCGAAGTGGCCGCCGCTGATGATCCCGCCGACGCGGCTCTCGCTCCGCCCGAAGCTGGCAGGGATCACGGTCTGCGCGTTCTCATGTCGGAGGTCGTTGATAGAGCCCACAACACGACCCGGTTCGTCGTGCTGGCTCCGGGGGCTCCGACCGCGGAGACCGACGCCGACAAGACGTCGATCGTTTTCGAGACGGCTCACCGCCCCGGGGCGTTGGCCCTCGCTCTCGCCGAACTCGGCCTGCGGGGCGCCAATCTGACGCGAATCGAGTCGCGGCCCGGTGGCGAGGCGTGGAGCTACCACTTCTTCGCAGACTTCCTCCACCATCCGGGCGAAGCAGGACGGGACCGGATCCTCGATCCGACGCCGGCAACCGTTGCCCACCTCCATGTACTGGGCACGTATCGCGGCGTCGTCAGGTGAGGGGCTGCGCCGCCGGAGCTCGCATGTCGGGATCGGGTTCCGGTTCGGTCATTGCTGCTGAGAGTGGGTCGAACCGGGGTAGTTCGAGGTGGAAAGCGCTCCGGCGGTTCGCATAGTCGTACGTCAGGTCACCTCCCATGAGATGAGCCAGACGGCGTGAAACGGTCAGGCCGAGCCCGACCGAGCCCGGCTGGGTTGGAACCTGATGAGCCCTGTTGTACGGCTCGAAGATACGGTCGCGATCCGACTCGGGAATTCCGGTGCCGTCATCGGCGACGGTCACCGTCACGGTGTCCGGCGTCGCGCTGACCCCGACCACGATGTTTTCGCCGCCGTAACGCACAGCGTTCGTGAGCAGGTTGCGGACGATCTGGCGCACCCGGATGGGATCAGCCCACAGCGCTACGTCATCCCCTTCCAGCACCACGCCGTCGCCGCGGGAGATGTTGACGTGGCCCTCGGTGATGAGCGAGTGGGCGACGCGAAGCGGATACACCGGCTCGGGAAGTATCCGAATGGTGCCGACCTCGGTCCTGGCGGCCACGAGCAGGTCCTCGACGAGGTTGGCGACCTCGGCGCTCTGTTCTGCGACGAGAGCAATCAGTTCGCGCGCCTCGTCGTCGGAGAGGTCACCGGGACGGTCACGAAGCTCGAGCGCGAAACCGACTACCGACGTCAGCGGTGTACGCAGCTCGTGGCTCACGCTGGCAACGAACTCGTCCTTCGACAGCACGAGCCGTTCGAGCCGTGATCGGTAGCGCTGGTTCTCCCACTGGGCTCCGAACATCTCGGCGACCGTGCGCAGCAGCTCGATTTCACCCTCTTCCCAGTGGCGCTCCGACTCGACGCTGGCGTAGCCGACCGATCCACTCCACTCGCCGTCGACGAAAATCGGCAGGTTGAGCTCGGAGGCCACCCCGGATTGCTCGTAGTACGCCCGCTCCGGTCCATCGAGAGCCCGGGTGCGAAGATCGGCGGTCATCCCGGCCGAAAGCGCTGCATATGAGGTTGCGAGCAGGGCATACGGCGCTTGGTTGACGAAGACCTCTCCGGTCACGGGATCTGTCCACACGTCATTGAGCAGCAGATCCCGCTTCCCGGGCGCCGCCACCTCGTGCACGATCTTCGCCATGAGCCCCTGTGACGGGTGCTCGACGTTCACGTCGACGAAGACGTAGTCGACGCCCGTGGCGGCGATCAGCGCGTCGAGCGCGGCGTCGACGGAGGCTCCATCCGGATCCGTGAGCAAGCTGCGAGAACAGGCGGCCAGGGCCCTCTC
>JBFIQU010000182.1:0-4536 GCA_041609395.1 Acidimicrobiia bacterium
CTCTCGAGGCCGGCCGGATCAGTCCGGGCGACACGATCGTCTTCGCCGCGTTCGGAGGCGGGCTGTCATGGGCCGCCGGCGTCTACCGCTGGGGTGAGCGCGTCGAGCCGCTCGGCACCTCTGATGCGGCCCTTCCGCCGACAGAAAAGACCGGGATCGATCTACTCCAGCCGAACATCGAGTACTACGGCACCGGACGCGAGACGTGACACGGGTCGCATTGGTCACCGGCGGCTCCCGCGGCATCGGGCGAGCGGTGTGCGAGCGGCTCGCAACCTCGGACCATGCGGTTGCGGTCAACTACGCCTCCCGAGCGGACGCCGCCAAGGACGTTGTGGCCGCGATCGAAGCCGCCGGAGGTACGGCGCTTGCGGTCGGCGGGGACGTCGGGGACGAGGAAGCCGTGGCCGCGGTGTTCGCGACCGTCGAGGCCGAACTCGGCCCCGTCTCCGTGCTGGTCAACAACGCCGGGATCACCCGCGACGATCTGCTGCTACGAATGGGGCCCGACGCCTGGGACGACGTCATCCGCACCAATCTCCGCTCCGTGTATCTCTGCACGAGGGCGGCCCTGCGCGGCATGCTGCGGGCGAAATGGGGGCGGGTCGTCTCGGTGTCGTCGGTGGCCGGCGTTGCCGGAAATCCCGGCCAGGCCAACTACGCGGCGTCCAAAGCCGGGATCATCGGATTCACGAAGTCGATCGCCAAGGAAGTCGGATCCCGCAACATCACCGCCAATGTCGTGGCGCCCGGTTTCATCGCGACCGACATGACGGCCGACCTCGGCGACGACATCAAGGAGTCGGCGGCGACGATGACCGCGGCGGGCCGGTTCGGCACACCCGCGGAGGTCGCGTCGCTCGTCGGCTATCTTGCCAGCGACGACGCCGCTTACATCACCGGACAGGTGATACGCGTCGACGGCGGTATATCCATCTGAACAGCGACCAATGGAGGGTCACATGGAGCGAAGCGTCATCGAGCAGAAGATGGTCGACGTACTCGTCGACGAGCTCGGACTGGAGCGCGACAAGATACAAATGGGTTCGAAGTTCGAAGAGGACCTCGAGGTCGATTCCCTTGGAGTCGTCGAACTCCTCATGGCGCTGGAAGACACCTTCGGCGTGAAGATCCCCGATGAAGAGGCGGAAGACATCACGACGGTGGGCGAAGCGGTCGACATGGTGCAGGCGAAACTGGGTAACTGAGTATGGAAGCTCGTCGCCGCGTCGTTGTCACGGGGCTGGGGACGGTCAATCCGCTCGCCGGTGACGTAGACACCTTCTGGAAGAACCTCACGTCGGGTATGTCCGGCATCGGCCGGATAACCGCGTTCGACACCGATCCGGTGCCGGTGAAGATTGCCGGAGAGGTCACCGACTTCGATCCCGAGGAGTTCATCCCGCGCAAAGAAGCTCGTCGCCTCGACCGGTATGCCCAGTTCTTCTGGGTGGCAACGGCCCAGGCGCTCGACGATGCCGGGCTGGACTTCACCGACGACTCGGAGGCGTCGTTCCGCGCCGGTGTCGTGGTCGGCTCCGGTATCGGAGGGATCATCTCGTTCCAGGAGAATCTCGACGTCATGCGGACCCGCGGACACGACCGGGTGAGTCCGCTTGCGATAACCCAGATCATCCCCAACATGGCAGGCGGCGTTGCGTCGATCCAGTTCCACTTGTTCGGGCCGAACAACTGCACCGTGACCGCATGCGCCGCTTCGGCCAACGCCATCGGGGACGCGGCCGAAATCATCCGGCGCGGCGATGCAGATGTGATGGTGGCCGGTGGGGCCGAAGCGCCGATCTGCGAATTCGCCGTGGCCGGCTTCTCCCAGGCGCGTGCCGTGAGCACCCGCAACGATGAGCCGGAGCGGGCCAGCCGCCCGTTCGACGCCGGACGCGACGGGTTCGTGATGTCCGAAGGTGCCGCCACGCTGATCCTGGAAGAACGGAACCATGCGCTGGCTCGCGGCGCGAAGATCTACGGAGAACTCGTCGGGTACGGCATGTCCGCCGACGGCTACCACATCACGCTGCCGCGGCCCGGCGGAATGGGTGCCGCCAAGGCGATGGAGGCGGCGCTCCGCAACGCCTCCCTGCCACCCGAGGCGATCGACTACGTCAATGCCCACGGAACCTCGACGCAGGCCAACGACTCGACGGAGACGGCCGCGATCAAGCTGGTCTTCGGTGAGCACGCCTACGAGATGCCGGTGTCGTCGACGAAGTCGATGACGGGCCACCTCCTCGGGGGAGCCGGCGCCATCGAGTCCCTTGCGTGTCTGCTCGCGATTCGTGACGGGCTCATTCCGCCCACGATCAACTACGAGGAGCCCGATCCGGAGTGTGATCTCGACTACGTGCCGAACGAAGCCCGCGAGTCAGAGGTCCGCTACGCGATGACCAACTCGTTCGGGTTCGGCGGGCACAACGTGTCGCTCATCTTTGCTCATCACGCCTAGAGCCCTCGTCGTGCTCAATGGGGTCGTCCGAACCGGTTTCACAGCCCGCGCCCGGAGGCTCCACACCGCGGATCACGTACTCGCGGTGTTCGGCGATAGACCGGAACACGAGGACGAGCACGACGGCGACACCCGCCATCGCAACCAGCGCCGCAACTATGCCCGTTCCGATTTCCCAGCCGGGGCATCCGCGGACACCCTCCTGGAACCGATCAGGATCGACCGTACATGCCACGTGTGCCACCGTCCGGCCCACGATGCCGCCGACGGCTCCGGCGACCACCACCGGGATCAAGAACCACGGGTTGGGCAGACGTCTCACGCGTCCCGCACCTTGCGCCCGGAGCGGTCGATGCCGGCGGCCTGCAGCACGTCGTCCGGGGCCAGCTCGGGCGGAATGGGATAGGCGGGCGACCGCAGCGGGGCGATCTCGATGACGGCGAGGCGAGCGCCACGCGTCCAGGCGGCGACGGTCACGGCCACCGCCACTGCGATGAGAAGGATCGCTCCCGGCCACGGCGAGAGGGCGGCGGCGACGGCGAGCGCCGCCGGGACTGCCAGCCGAACCGACCAGAGCCCGACCCACCAAGCTTGCGTGTACAGCCAGGCGGAGGCGACGGCGACGGCGGCTGCGACCCAGTGGGCCGGGGATGGACCTGCCGGGTCGGACCCGCCCAGCGCCAGCGGAACGAAGAGCAGTGCGAGCGACAGCATCACGGCCACCGCGGGCGGTCCGGTAGTCGGGACGGTGAGCTGCGGCGCGGCGAGAGCCAGCATCCCGAGCGCGCATGTCGCTACCCCCCAGGAGCCGATCGAGGCTGCAGTCGTAGGTGTCGTCGCCACCAGCGCCGACGCCGCTCCGAGTCCCAGCGCGAGGGTCACGGCACTCCAGCGGGCGCCGCGCAGGGCGAGCCCGACGAATCCCGCCAGGCCGGGAACGACCACGCCGATCGCGGCCAGCACCCCTGCGGCCTCCGTGAGGTCGTCGGCGGCGACAACCAGGCGCAGGCTCAGGGCGATCAGCGCGACGAGCGACAGGATGGCAGCGGCGTACCGTACGGGCATGCCGCGCATTATGCCGTCCCGGGAACGGTGTCCCACCGGTAGCGTTGGCGGATGACCGAGTGGCCCGGGGAATTCACGTTCTGCCCGCACTGCCGATCCACGCTCGAACCGCGGGCCGTGGCCGGGCGGCGGCGGATGGCGTGCCCGGAGTGCGATTTCGTCCATTTCCGCAATCCGGGAGTGGGGGCGGCGGTGGTGATACGGAACGGCACCGGAGGCATTCTGCTGGTTCGTCGTGCCCCCGGCGCGACGCGTGCCGGCCTGTGGTCGATTCCGGCCGGGTTTGTCGACTACGGGGAGGACGTCCGCGAGGCCGCCGCTCGCGAGCTGGCCGAGGAGACGGGTCTGATCGCGGATATCGGCGAGGTCGTGCATGTGGCTTCGAACTTCCATGATCCGGCGAAGCTCACGGTCGGCATCTGGTTCTCCGGTTCCGTCGTCGGTGGCGAGTTGCAGGCGGGCGACGATGCCGACGCGGTGGGCTTCTTCGACCTCGATGATCTTCCGCCGCTGGCGTTCGAGACCGACGTGGAGCTGCTGCGCGGACTGAGCGGCGAACCCGGTAGCCGGAACTACTGACTGGGGCGGGCGTCGATGGTGCCGGTGATCCGCTGCAACCCGCGAGTGGTTTCGTAGCGCCACAGCTTGGGGCCGAGGTCCTCGCTGCGGAAGTCGATTTCGAACTCGTCTCCGGCCTGCAGCGGCGGCGACACGAACGTCTCGCGCCGCTCCTTGACGACGTATTCGACGCCGGCGTCTTCGTTGACCCAGCGAACGATGTACTTCGACTTCAAGTCCAGTTCGACGATCTGCGGGCTGAACGCAGCGTTGCGTATCTTCACGATCACGACGCCTTCCGGCAGCGGCTCGGTGGTGGTCGTCGTGGTCGGCACGAGGCCGCGGGCCTCGACCTCAGGAGACGGGCCACTGCCGCAGGAAGCGGTGATGAATGCCATCGCCACCACCAGAACCACGAGACGTCGCACTGCAAACCTTCCTACGTTCGGTCC
>JBFIQU010000183.1:0-4515 GCA_041609395.1 Acidimicrobiia bacterium
CCCGACGGCCAGTTCTATGGATTTCCGGTCTACGGCATCCCGGGCTTCAAGGTGGGCAAGTTCCATCACCGCCACGAGGACACCGATCCCGATGCAACACCCCGGCAGCCGGACGCAGCCGATGAAGCACCGCTGCGAGACGTCACCACGCAGTACTTCCCGGGAGCAGCCGGCCCGACCATGGCGCTCAAGACCTGCCTGTTCACGAACTCGCCCGACGAACACTTCATCATCGACATGCTTCCGAACCACCCGAACGTGGTCGTTGCCGCCGGATTCTCCGGGCACGGGTACAAATTCGCCACGGTCGTCGGCGAGATACTGGCCGACCTGGCCCTCGACGGGAGCACCGGACACGACATCGGGATGTTTCGCGCCACGAGGTTCGACGAGGACGAGGCATGACGGGTGATATCGCGGACCGGGTCGCGCTGATCACCGGCGCCAATCACGGGATCGGCGCCGCCATCGCGCGGAGACTGGCGGCAGATGGAATAGGGGTGGTGATCACCTACCTGCGCATACGGGACGAGGTCGACGCCGGTATTCCGCAAACGTACCGGGACGCGCGATCGGGCGATGCCGCAACCGTGGTGGCCGCCATCGAGGGTGCCGGGGGCCGGGTCGTTGCGGTCGAGCGCGATCTCAGCGACGCCGGAGTGATCCCCGAACTGTTCGACATCGCCGAAACCGAGCTCGGGCCGGTCGACATCCTGATCAACAATGCCACCGGCTGGCTCGCCGATACGTTTCAGCCGGCGACGACCGACCGTCTCGGACGAACGATGCAGCCGGTGACGGCTGCGACCCACGATGCCCAGTTCGCCGTCGATGCGCGCGCCGCCGCGGTGCTCATCGCCGAATTCGCCCGGCGCCACGCCGCCCGCGGCGCCACCTGGGGCCGCATCGTCGGGCTGTCGTCGGGCGGTCCGATGGGCTTTCCCGAGGAGGTCTCGTACGGCGCGGCCAAGGCCGCACTCGAGAACTACACGATGTCGGCGGCTCTCGAGCTGGCCGACCGGGGCATCACGGCCAACATCGTTCATCCTCCTGTGACGGATACCGGCTGGGTCACGGACGCGGTGCGGGATGCGGTGGCCGGCGCTCGCGAGCTGTTCCACGTGGCCACTCCCGATGAGGTCGCCGGGGTGATCGGGTGGCTGTGCAGCGACGAAGCCCACCTGGTCACGGGGAACGTCCTCCGGCTGCGGTAGCTGTTACCAGCAGCCGGTTACCGGCTACTGGGAACCGGGAACCGGGAACCGGGAACCGGGAACCGGGAACCGGGAACCGGGAACACCCGCCCCGGCCCCATCACCACCGGGAGGTTCTACCTCGCCGCGATGACCTCGATCTCGACGGCGTACCCGCCGGGAAGGGCGCCTGCCTGAAACGTGGACCTGGCCGGAGGCGCGTCGTCGAAATACTCGGCGTACACCGCGTTGACCTCGGGGAAGGACTTGATGTCGGCCAGGAAGATCGAGGTCTTCACGATGTCTCCGTACCCGAGCCCGACTCCCTCGAGGACGATGCCGATGTTGTCCATCACCCGGCGGGTCTGTGCCACGACGTCGCCCTGCACGGGAGCGTTGGTGGCGGGATCGATGGCAACCTGACCCGACACGAACACGAAGCCATTGGCCTCCGCGGCGATCGAGTACGGACCGATCGGTTCGACGGCGCCGTCAACCTTGTGGACCTGCTTTCCCATGTTCCTCCTGCGACAACGGCGCCGGAGGCTAGTCGGCCCCGGGTCTCCCCTCATCGAGTTCGGCCACGAGCCGCTTCGGCGCCACCGCCCGGTAGCTGTCGTCGATCAGCTCGGCGATCTCGGACCAGTCTGTCGCGCCGTCCAGAACGACCCCGATCCAGCCCTTGGACCCGACGTAGGGTGGAAGAAAGAACGGGTCGCCCTCCGCCAAGAGCGACTGCTGCTCACCGGCCGCGGCCTTCAGGCTGAGCGCAGGAGAGCCCTCGTGAGAGCCCACGATCACGAATATCTTGTCGCGCACCCTGAAGTTCGGGTGATCCCACGTGTCACGTTGTGAGCTCCCCGGATAGGCGAGGCAGATCCGCCGCAGCTCGGCCATCATCTCATCCGGGAGGTTCGACATGCCGACACGCTACATGCGGGAGACGTGGCGTTGAGGGTCGGGTTCGTTCTTCCGTACGGTGCTGCGCCGCTGGCCGCGACCGCTGCTGCAGAAGCGGAAGAGGCCGGCTGGGACGGATTCTTCGTGTGGGACGCAGTGTGGAGCTCCGACCCGTGGGTGTGCCTCACCGCAGCTGCGATGGTCACGGATCGCATCGAGCTGGGGACGATGCTCACGCCGCTCTCCCGCCGCCGTCCCTGGAAGGTGGCCTCGGAGACGGCGACGCTGGACGACCTGTGCCGGGGCCGCCTGATCCTGGCCACGGGCCTGGGCGCAGTCGACACCGGGTTCGCAGAGTTCGGAGAGGAAACGGATCGGCGGGTGCGGGCCGAGTTGCTCGACGAGTCGCTCGAGATCATCACCGGACTGTGGGCGGGCCAGCCCTACTCGTTCGCCGGACGGCACTACACCGTCGAGCCGATCGACTTTCTGCCGCCGCCCCGACCCGCGCGCCGTCCCCGCATCCCGATCTGGATCGTCGGAGCATGGCCCAGCGCGCCGTCGATGGACCGGGTGGCCCGCTTCGACGGGTGGCTCCCCTACGTCAAAGGCGGCGGCGAGCTGTTCCCGGACCACGTAGCAGCCGGATGCACGTACCTGGTTGAGAAGCGTGGCGAGCCGATCGACATCGTCGTCGAGGGATCCACCGATCCGACGTCCGCCGCCGACGCCGCCACCGTGGGCACGTGGCGCGATGCGGGTGCGACGTGGTGGCTCGAGACGATGTGGGCAACCCGGGACGACGACGCGGCGGTGATCTCACGCATTCGCCGCGGACCGGTGCCGGTCTAGGCGGACTCGAGCCTGGCGAGCTGCTCTTCGATGACGGCAATCCGTGCCGTGCAGGTTTCGTCCTCGGCGGGGGGTACCAGGGCGACGAGTGCCTTGGCGACGACGGCCACCTGCTGTGCGGCGACCGACTCCGGATGGGTGACGACCACTGGAGCGCCGCTGTCACCGCCGGACACCACCTGCGGATCCAATGGGATCTCGCCCAGCAGCGGCACACCGAGTTCGTCGGCCAGTTCCTGCCCACCGCCGCTGCCGAATACGGCGTGATGGGAACCGTCGGGGGCGGTGAAGCCGGACATGTTCTCGATGACACCGACCACCGGCATGAAGCTGCGCCGCGCCATGTCGGCGACCCGTGCCGCCACCTTCTGCGCCGCCTTCTGCGGGGTGGTCACGACGACCATCTCGGCCTGAGGGAGCAAGCGCGCCAGCGCCATCTGGACGTCGCCGGTGCCCGGGGGCATGTCGAGGACGAGGTAATCGAGATCCCGATCCCAGGCGACGTCGTGCAGGAACTGCTCCAGTGCCTTCGAAAGCATCAACCCGCGCCACATGAGCGCCGTGTCCTCGCGGTCGACGAGGAGGCCGGTCGACACGAGCTGGATCCCGTGGACCTCGTGCGGGACGATCTTGCGGTCGTCGTTCGCCTCGAGGCGTCCTTCGGCACCGAGCATGCGGGGCACGGAGAACCCCCAGATGTCGGCATCGAGGACTCCGACCCGGAACCCGAGGTCGCGCAGTGCCAGGGCGAGGTTGACACTCACCGACGACTTCCCGACACCGCCCTTGCCACTCGAGATCGCAATGACCCGCGTCAACGGGTTGACGGCCGTCGGAGGCGCCTCTTCTCTCGCCTTGAACCGCGCCTTCGACATGACGTCGGACCGCTGCGCTGCAGTCATGGCTGCGATGTTCACGCGCACGTCGTCGATGCCCGGCATGGCCTTGACCTTGCGGACGACGTCGCCTTCGATCTGGTCGCGCATCGGGCAGGCTGCGATCGTCAGGGCGATGTCGATCGATGCCACGCCGTCGGAAACCCGGACCCCGTGCACCATTCCCAGCTCGACGATGTCGCCACCCAGCTCCGGATCGACCACGCCGCGCAGCGCAGCCTCGATGTCTGAGGGGGAAGGGGAACGGGTCACAATTTGCACTATACCGGTAGGCAAAATCCTACGTTTGTTGTCGTCAGCGCCCGATATACTGGTCCCGCCACCGAAACCCGAGGAGATACGACATCATGGTCATGTTGACCGAACCTGCAGTCGCCAAGGTCCGCGAACTCATGGCGCAAGAGGCATCGGCAGACGAGATGGTCCTCCGTTTCGGGGTGCGCCCCGGCGGATGCTCGGGGTTCTCCTATGAGATGTACTTCGACTCCACCGTCGACGAACTGGCCGACATGGTGAAGGACTTCGGTGGCGTCAAGATCGCCGTCGACCGCGAGAGCCTGACCATGGTCGACGGAGCCACCATCGACTACGTCGACGGTCTCCAGGGCGCAGGGTTCAAGATCAGCAACCCGAACGTCACTCGCGGCTGCGGCTGCGGGCAGAGCTTCTCGTAA
>JBFIQU010000184.1:0-4498 GCA_041609395.1 Acidimicrobiia bacterium
CCTGTCGGAAGCCGACGTCGGCACCGCAGAGGTCGTGGCGCTGGTCGACCGAATGTTCGCCGGCGGGTTGTACCGGCCCGACCAGCACACGTTCCTTCTCTATCCGGACCGCAGCCTGCCGCCGTTCTGGGAGAAGAACATCGTTCCCGAGTCGGCGCTGGGGCCTGCGGCCACGTCGCTCCTCGAAGCGGGTGCGGGCATTCTCTACCGGGATGTCGAGGGGTATGTTCGTTTCGACGGATCCTTCGGCTCGGCTCGTGAGTTGCGGCGTTCGCTCGACGAGCACGGTGTCGAGCCCGGAGCACAGGAGGAGCTTCTCGATCTCTACGAGAGTGTTTTCCGGCACGCCGCCTTCACCGGACGATCCGGCACCATGTACCGCTACGAGGGCCTGGGTTCGGTGTACTGGCACATGGTGTCCAAGCTGCTCTTCGCCATCCAGGAGCACGTGGCGAGGGCAACGAGGAACGGTGAGCCCGCCGAGGACGTTGCCGCCCTCGCGGATCGCTACCGGCGGGTGCGAGCCGGACTCGGCTACATGAAGGACGTCGCCGAACAGGGAACCTTCCCGACCGATCCGCACTCCCACACCCCGGCACACACCGGGGCACAGCAGCCCGGAATGACCGGCCAGGTGAAGGAAGGTGTGTTGCTGCGCTGGGGTGAGCTCGGGGTGCGGGTCGAGCAGGGGCGTGTGAGTTTCCGCCCGACGGTGCTGTTACGCAAGGAGTTTCTGACCGAGCCGGAGCAGTGGGTGCGCGACGGTGGGAGCGAGACCCTGGAGGCCGGAACGCTGGGGTTCACGTATTGCGGCGTGCCCGTGGTCTATCACCTCGAGGGTGGTGATCCGTGGACCAGGGTCACGTGGGCCGATGGCCGGGAGACGTCGGCGTCGAACTCATTCGACGAAGAGACGAGCCGGGCGCTGTTCCAGCGGCGCGGTCTCATCCAGCACATCGATGTCGGCATACCCGAGGCGTGGCTGGTCGACGGCGACTGACGCCGGTTGCCGGCGGCGACGGCCGCAGGCCGCTGCCGGTGGCTGGATCCCGGAGACACCGCGTCGACGTCTAATGCTCGTGTGGTTTTCGAAAGGCGATGACATGCGAGCCCGCAAGATGTTCCTGATGATGTCCGCGCTGGTCCTGATCGCTAGCGCCTGCGGCGACGATGCAGTGGCCGACTGGTCGACGACGGCTCCGCCGGGTTCGGCAGCGGCCGCTTCTCTCGATGGCGGACGGTGGTTCGTCGTCGGCGGCAGTCTCGACGGGGTGGCGCTGGTTCCTCCGCAGGGACGGACCCCGACGCTTGCGGTCGACGGAGCGCGCGCCTCCGGATCGACCGGATGCAACACGTTCGAGGGCCGGATCACGGTGGCGCCTGCCGGAGGGGTGTCGATCACGGGCTTGGCCGTGACCGAGATCGGGTGTGAACCGGATGTGATGGCGTTCGAGGCCGGCCTGATCGGTGTGCTGGAGCGCATCGATCGGTTCGCGTCGGATGCAGACACGTTGACCCTGAGCGACGCCGCCGGGACCGCCGAACTCGACCTGTCTGCCGTCGCTCCGGTGGTGCCGGCATCGCTGGCCGGTTCCTGGTCGCTCACGGGGCTGGCGAGCGGACCGTCGATCGCGTCCGTGCTGGCCGGGACGGCTCCGTCGCTGGTCATCGATCTCGACGCCGGTGCGATCCGGGGCAATGGGGGCTGCAACGATTTCGGCGGCCGGTTGGCCGTGAACGGGAACCGGCTGGCGGTCACCGAGATGGTCAATACCGAGATCGGCTGCGAGCAGGGGATCATGCGCCAGGAGTCGGATTACCTGTTCACCCTCTCCAACGCGGCGTTCTGGCAAATCGACGGATCGAGCTTGACGATCGCGACCGCCGATGGTCGTGCGGCGGTGTTCGCGCCGGGTTCGTGACTGAGCTTTGGACCTAGTTCCGGGTTACCGGTACACTTGTCGATTACGACGCGGGGTGGAGCAGTCTGGTAGCTCGTCGGGCTCATAACCCGAAGGTCGGAGGTTCAAATCCTCCCCCCGCTACGACGAAACGCCTGGGCCCGAAGGGCCTGGGCGTTTTGGCGTTTGGGAGGGAGGAAACTCGCCCTCGTTGAGCAACCGGAGCGCCTCGGTTGGGCGCCGCGTGTGTTCCGCACCCTCAGCCCATCGCGTCCATCATCATCTTGGGGGCGAGGAGCGAGTAGACGTAGCCATGGGTGATCTTGCCGTCGGCGCACCGGTAGGTGACGCAGAGCGGTGCCCGGACCTTCCTGCCCGTGTTGGGGATTCCGGCGAACTCCTGCTGCTGCGTGCCGACGAACTCGGCCTCGAGACTGGCGGCGCCGGGGCCGTAGCAGATGTACTTCACCTCGGCGGTGGCGTTGAACGCCTGGTTGTAGATGTAGTCGAGCATGCCTTGCACCGCGTCGGGGCCGATCCACTCCTGACCGGTGAGCATGTCGGTGAACACCACGTCGTCGGCCATCATGCTGGTGTCGCCGTGGTCGCTCTGGAAGTAGCGCTCCAGCAGTTCCCGGGTCTCCTCCGGTGTCATCCATGCCTCCAATCTCGACGTCCGATGGCCCGGGAAGCTAGCAGTGTGATCGGGGCCGGGTCTGGCTGCAGGCGATAGCGTGGTCGCGACGTGACCGTACGGCTCGACCTCGCCCGGGACCAGATCCTCGCCTTTCGACGAGGCACGACATCGCTCGACGCACGTCGTGCGACGGGCAAGCGATCCCTGCGGCGCGCCGCGTGGGCCGGTCTGCAAGACAGCATGCCGCGAGCGGCCCTGTTTTCGATCCACGCCCGTGTCGAGGGTACGGAGCCCGACGCTTGGCAGCACTCATCGCTCGTCCAGATCTGGGGACCGCGGTACAGCGCCTACGTTGTTGCCGAGGAGGACCGTGCTTTCTTCACGCTCGGGAGGCTGCCGGACGCTCCGGCCAGGCGGAAGCGCGCCCTCGACCTCGCCCGGCGATTGCAACCGGTCCTCGCAAACAAGAAGATCACCTATACCGAGGCGGGACGGATGCTGGGCGAATCCCCCAACATGCTGCGCTACGCAGCCCCGACCGGAACGCTGCTCATCCGCTGGGATGGAGCGGCCCGGCCCGTCATGTGGGCGGTGCCCGCTCCCGACGTCGATCCGCTCGATGCCCGTGTCGAGCTCGCCCGCCGGTATGTCCACATCTTCGGGCCCACTACCACGGCCTCCTTCAAGCGCTGGGCGGGGATCGGAGCCCGGGAAGCGGCGACGGCATTCGAGCGCCTGACCGATGAACTCCTACCGGTGACGACGATGATCGGCCCCGGAGTCATCCTCGCCAGCGACGAAGCGGCCTTCCGCGCTCCCGGTGCTCCGGCTGCCCCGGCCCGCCTTCTGCCGAGCGGCGACACCTACTACCTGGTGTGGGGTGACGACCGGGACCTGCTCGTACCGGACGCAGCACACCGCGCCGCGCTATGGACGTCCCGGGTGTGGCCGGGTGCCGTCCTCGTCGAGGGCGAGATCGTGGGAATCTGGCGGCGATCGCAAGCCTCGGTGACCATCGAGTCCTGGCGGCGGCTGTCGGCCTGGGAGCGGGAGGCCGTCGCAGGAGAGGCGAGTTCGCTGCCGGTACCCGGTGTCGATCGAACGATTGCGGTCCACTGGGGGCCATGAGCCCGTGGGATTGCCTTGCGGTGCCCTTCCCGAGCCCGGTGAGCCGTACAGTGCTTCCGGCGAAGTTCGAAAGGAGAGGGCATGGAGTTGAGGCAGCAGGTGGACGACTGGTTCGACGCTTGGGAAGGCGGCGACTTCCACACAATCCCGGTGGCCGACGACTTCGTCCACACCAGCCCGTTCGGGACCATCGAAGGCAAGACGACCTATCTGGCTCTCGTCGCAGCCAATCGGGGCGCGTTTCTGGGCTTCAGCTTCGAGATCCACGACGCGATCTACGAGGACGATCGTGCTTGCGTCCGCTACACCGCTCGCAAGGGCGAGTACGCGATGGAGGTGAGCGAGTGGTTCTACGGCGGGCCCAACGGCATCACCGAGATCGTCTCGTATTACAACGTCGGAGGCGCGTCCTACGGCGACTTCGATTCCGGCTGATCCGGACTGCGCCGGTTACGCGTTGAACTCCTCGACGAAGCGGCGGGCGTAGAAGCTCGGCCAGGCTTCGTCGGGATCGGAGGCGACGTAGGCGTCATCGGCGGCAACCAACGCCCACACCAGCCGGCTCACGGTGAGATCCGGTCGTCCGAGGATCTCACGCGCGTGTTCGACGAGATGGTCGGCGTACCACAGCGGCCACTCGGGATCGAAACCGTCGGTCTCGATGTAGGCGGCGTGATGGGCGGGTCCTGCTGCCGCCAGCACCTGCTGCAGACGGTCGACGATGAAGTCAGCCACGAACGAAACCCCGTCCTTCCGTTTCGTCTTGCATGCGTGTCGCTCACCGTCGAGGATGACCGCCGACGCTTCCGTACGCAAACGGGCACCCACGAGA
>JBFIQU010000185.1:0-4487 GCA_041609395.1 Acidimicrobiia bacterium
AGATGGACGAAGTGCTTCTCGGTGATGTACTCCTCCAGGTGGTAGATCCTCCGGAGAATCACGAGGACGATCACGAGGGTGGCGATCCCCGAAAAGATGGCGCCGGCGACGAACAACAGCCCGAAGATGGTCGTGTTCCATCCAACTCGCAGCGTCATGCCGAAGATCCACGACACGACGGTGTGCACCGTCACCGCGATCGGGATCATGATGACCATGAGGATGCCGACGGCACGGTTCAGGGCCTTGCGCTGATCGGGTAGGTCGTGCCACCCGATCGAACCAAACCGGTAGAACCAGGAGCGGAACCGCCCGAGACGGCCGGCCACGTCGTCGCGGAACATGGCGAGGTCCGGCACCATCGGGATTCCGAGGTAGACGGCGCTGGCGGTCAGGTAGGTGGCGACCGCCAGGACGTCCCACATGATCGGCGATTGCCACCGGCCGTGAACGAGCACGTTCCAGAGGCGCTCCGGCCGGCCCATGTCGACGACGATCAGGGCGGCCCCGCACAGCAGAGCCACCACGGTGATCGCCTCGGCGATCCGGGTGATGGGGGTTCGCCAGCCGGCGTTGGCGGCCCGCAGCAGCGCCGAGATCAGCGTCCCGGCCATCGAAATGCCGGTGAAGAAGATGAAGACGGAGATGTACAGGCCCCAGGCGATCCGGTCCCGCATCCCCGTCACGATCAGCCCCTCGTCCAGCTGCCTGAACCAGGCCAGCAAGCCGGCCACGATCACGGTGACGAGCACGGCGATCAGCACCCAGTACCCGCGGGTCGTATGCCGCATGGGCCGGAGCGTTGTCTCCTCGAGGCGACGGCGGTAGGACGCAGGCGACTCGGGCAGCGACGAGCCGGTCATCGGTTCCACAAACGGGCCCCTTCGGCGCGTCGCTGCCACGGCCACTCCGTGGCCATTCGTCCATGGGCGAACGGATCGCGTCCGGCGTTTTCACCGTGGCCTGCGATGTACCAAACGCGAGGCTTGGTGCCCAGATGCTCCTTCAACTGGTAAGCCGAGTTCTCGGCAAGGAACCGCGATATGGAGACCAGCTGTTCACCGTTCGTCGCGATGTCCTCTTCGAGGTCGCCGTAGTAGATCGCATTGTTCGGGCAGACCTGTGCGCAGTACGGAAGCGTCCCGGCTCGAGCCATGTCGGGGCACATGTCGCACTTCATGACGGTGCCCTTGGTGGCGGGGATCTGGTGATCCGCTGAGTAGTGGGCCAGCAGGGCTTCCGGTGGAACGGGCGGATCGGCCCAGTTGAAGAAGCGTCGATCGTACGGGCAGGCGGCCATGCAGATGCGGCAGCCGATGCACCGCTCCTGATCGATGAGGACGACGCCTTCAGGAGTGGAGAAGGTCGCGCCCACGGGACACACGTTGACGCAGGGCGGGTTCTGGCACTGCATGCAGGGGGCGGGAATGAACTGCGAACCGCCACCCGGTATCTCTTGCTCGAATACTTCGATCCACTCCATCGGCTCAGGCGCGAGGTGTCCCTCGATGCACGCCGTCGTGCATCGAGGCGGAGTGCCGACACTCTGGCACCCATCACAGGAACGGAGGTCGATGACCATCGCCCATTGACGGATCCGGCCCCCCGGACCGCGGGCGGGTTCCGTCTGCGCCACGGCGGGGGCTGCGGCCCCCGACAGGAAGGCAGGAATGGCGACGGCAGGCAACGCGCTGAGGCCACCGATGCCCAGGAGCTTCAGGACGGAGCGCCGCGTTTCATCGGTCTCGGCCGTGGTCTCCTCCGTCACCAGCTTCCGCCACAGCATCCCGAGCGCAAGCGCGATGAGAGCGATGAGGATCAGTCCCGCCGTGACTCGGATCATGGCCGCTTCCCAGGCATCAGGGACGAGTGGCCGGTGTCGGGATCATCGCACATGGCAGATCTCCCAACCGGGATGTCGGGAGACCTGCATCCCACCGGGTTTAGGCTCCGGCAGCCAGCGCGGCCTGAACGGCTTCCAGCGCCTGCTGCAACAGCAGCTTGGCATACAGCGTGTTGTGGACACCCAGGCTCTGATCCTCGAGGACGAACATGTAGTTCCACATCGCCGCGGCGATCTCCGCCGGGTACACGCCCTCGACCGAACGGTTCAACCGTTCGGGTCTGGAATCCATGATTCCGACCTCGATGAGCAGCGGCTGGATCTGGTCGAGGAGCGCCTGGACCTCGGTCTGAGCGCTTTCGAGGTCGAAGTCCTCCAGGCCCTCGTGGCAGTCGACGCAGTTCTCGACCCGGGGCTCCCAGGTGTGGTCGTAGGTGGGTTCGCCGGCGGCATCGAGCCGGTATTCGCCACCCATGTGGCAGCCGACGCATACGCCTTCGACTTCCTCGTAGTGCTCGGCCACGCCGCCGGTGACAAGCAGGCCGCCCTCACCGAGGAGCATCTGTGCCTCGACGCCGTGATGCGGCCCGAACCTGGTGGTCTCGACGCTGATGGTGCCGTCGGCGGCGGCGGCGGGGAGCTCGTTGCGGATCTGATGGCATTGCGCACACAGGTTCGACGAGCCTCCGTCGAAGCTGCTGGCCGTCATTTCGAGAGCAACCGCCGCGTCGCCGCCGGTCAGAGCCCAGTCGTTTTCGGCGTCGTAAGTTTCATGGACGTCGTGGCAGGTCCGGCAGGAGTACGGCGAGACGTTGATCGTGCCGGTAACCGACGGGTCATGAGGCGGCAGGTTGGCTGCGATCCGGGCCTCGGCTGCTTCGCTGCCGTGGCAGCCGGAGCACCGTTCACTCTCACCCCGGACCCAGGACTCCCCGGCGCCGTGGAGGGAGTGGGAGAACTGCGCTTGCTTCGAAACGAGCGCGGTCGAGGCATCGTGGCAACCCGTACAGCTGAGGTCCGCCGCCATCAGTGGATCGGCGGCCGGTCCGGGCGGCCCTGCGGGACCCTGTGGGCCCTCGGGCCCTGCGGCACCTGCAGCACCTGCGGCACCGGGGGCACCTGCTTCCCCCGTGCAGCCGGCCATGACCAGCAGTAGGACCGTGATCAGTGCGACCAGCGGGTGCACTCTCGATGACCTCATGTCACCCTCCATACCCAGAGCCGGATTCTGTTTCACGTCATCCTCCACGATCGAGCGTCGGTGCTTTAGGGGCCTTTGGCCCTGATTTGCGCGTGAATGGGTTTTATTGGCCTCAAGCGGCCGGGCGTTGCTCGTCGGTTCGCGGTGCTGGCGGCTCGACTTCCGGACTCCGGACGGCCGGCTCAGCTCTCGCCGAGAACCCGTTCGAGCGTCCCTTCGAGCGACGCATCGGTGAGGGGTCCTGCGATCTTGGCGACGATGACTCCGTCGCGATCGACGAAGAAGGTTTCGGGGATGCCGAACACGCCGAATTCGATGGCGGCACGCGAGTCCGGGTCGAGGACGTACACGTAGTCCTCCCCCCAGCCCAGGTCGTCCAGGAAGGCGCGGGCGGCGCTCGGTCTGTCCTGGTGGACGACACCGACGAACCGTACGCCGCGGTCGCGGTAGGTGCGGTTGGCCGCGGTCAGGTATCCGTGCTCGTCACGGCACGGGATACACCAGGATGCCCAGAAGTTCACCACGACGACGTTTCCCCGCAACTCCGCGAAGCGGAATGTGTCCTCGCCGACGAGACGGGGAAGTTCGAGGGGAGCAGCCTCGGCGCCGATGAGGGGCGACCCGATGATGCGGGGATCGGTTCCGAACCGGCTGGCGAACACCGCGATCATCAGCGCAATGGCCACGATGGTGCCGGACCAGATGAGCACCGGCCGCAGCCGGGACCTCCGCCCCGTCGGCTGCGGCTCGTTCATGGCGTCGTCTCCCGGGAGCGGGCCGATTCCAACATGCCCTCGACCTCGGCGCGAAGCTCGGTCGAAAGGTCGGGGAAGTCCAGCACGTCCTCGAGAAGAGGGATCGCCTCTGCAGGGTCGTCGAACCCGAGGAGGCGCACATAACCCAGGAAGAGCTTGCCCTCGACATTGCCGGGATCGGCGTCGAGGCTCCGGCGGAGATACTCGTCGGCAGCGTCGAATTGACTCGTGATGAACGCCATCCAGCCGACACGTCCAAGTGCGATGCTCTCTTGCCGGGCGTCGGGATTCCGCTCGAGCACGGCGAGGTAGTGGCTGAGGGACGTCGAATACTCACCCTGCTGGAAATAGGCGTCGGCGAGGCCCAGGCGCAGGGATATGTTCCCGGGATCTGCGACGACGGCCTGCTCCATTGCGTCGAACATTCCCTGTGTCTGCGGCGCGGCCCGCGGCGTCGGATCGATCCCTTCGGCCGCACCCTGCTGCGTGGGGATGCTGTCGCCCGAGATGAAGACGATCGCAAGCGTGAAGGAGGCCAGCAGGGCGAGGGTGCCGATGACCGCGCGCCGGTATGACCGGGGCTTCTCATCCGGCGATGGAGCGGCGTCCTCGCGGCCAGGCATCTCGAGCGACGATTTCAGCTCGGCGAGCTCGGCCTCGTAGCGGGCGCCCAGCCGCTTGCCGGTCG
>JBFIQU010000186.1:0-4471 GCA_041609395.1 Acidimicrobiia bacterium
CGAGCCGAGGAGCTGGCGAGCCTCGGCGACCCCGACGTCGTCCCGACACTGCTGAATGAGCACGCGGTGGTCTTGACGAACACGGGGCAGGCCGACATGTACTGGGCCGACCCGCGTTTCGGGGGAGATGTTCCCAGTGTCGATCGTTCATACCTCGCCGGGCGGCTGGGTACGAGCTGGGCACCGACTGTGATCGACCTCACGCCGGAGGGCGCCGGCATCGAAGGATCGATTCGCCTGGATCCCGCGTCCCTCGCCACCGAGATGGGCCGCCTTTCCGGCCATCGTGAAGTCATCGTGGTAGGAGCGCCGGTACTGGCGGCGCAAGCCGCGGGATTTCTCGCCAGACTCGGCATCAATGCCAGGTGGGTGGCCTAGACCGCCCGGGCCTGTCGCGGCGAGAGCCGCGTGCCGAAGAACTCGACGGCTCGATCGACGGCGTCGTTACCGGCCGTCGGATCGAACGCATCGCTGCCGTCGTCGAGGAAGCCGTCTCCGACATCGTTGTACACGACGATCTCGGTCCGGGAGTTGGCGTCGCGCAACGCCTTGATCGCGTCGATGTCCGTCTCGCTTTTGCGCCCGTACAAACACAGCAGCGGCATTCGCAGCCCGGCGACGAGATCCACGAGCGGAGGAGGTCCGTCGGCCGGCGCGTACGCGATCGTCGCCGCCCGCACCATCTCGCGCGCCGATCGAGCGCTCTCGAGCGCCAGCGAACCACCCCATCCGATCCCGAATACGCCGACCCGATCGGGCGCCGCCCAGGGCGTACCCGGGGAGGCGATGAACCCGTACAGATCGTCGAGGTCTGCCAGGGCCCGGGCCCGGGGGACCGCCGCGGCCGCGGCCTCCATCTCTGCGGGTGTCGCCCTGCGACCGGGTCCGTGGTCGCGATAGAGATCCACCGTGATCGCCGCGAACCCGTGCCGGGCGAAGCGGCGGCACAGATCCTTGACACTCGAGTCGACTCCGTCCTTGTCGGGGACGACGACGATCGTGGGGAACCCCCCACCGAGGTCGGGCCGGGCCAGATATCCGGAGTGCACCTGGGTACCGGCGGGGATGTTGGTCCCGCCGTACAGGATCACGTGGGTTCCCTCGTGGGGCATCACACTCATACCGGCTCTCTCGATCTGCGGTCGCGGAAGGGTACCCGGTCCGGCCTGCGCACTCGGCGACCGGTCATCTCACCTCGCGTACTTCGCCGCTTCGCAACTCCACCCGCCCGTCATACGTCTCGACGACGAGGGCGCCGTCCGCGGTGACGGCGACGGCACGTCCGGAGCCTTCGCTCCAGGTGATGTCGCGACCCAGCGTTGAACACAAGCCGGCATAGACCTCCGGATCCCACCGACCCCCCAGCAGGTTGAGGGCCCAGGCCGTGGCGACGGTCACGGCCGTGTCGGGACCGGGGTCGGCATCGAACAGGGCCACCGCCCCCGGCACCGGATCCCGCCAAAACAGGTTGAGTCCAAGCCCGATCGTCACGACGTCGTGGTCCGCCTCCGCGAGCAGGCCGGCCAGCTTGCCTTCCCCCACCAAGACGTCGTTCGGCCACTTCAGCCGCAGCATCGACCGTGCCGGCGGGTGGAGCGCGACGACCGTCTCCACGACTGCCACGCCTGCCAGCAAGGTGAGGCGAGGCCACTGCGCCGGGTCGCCGCCGGGCCGGAATGCAAGAGAAGCGGCGACGGCACGATCGGCCGTGACCCAGACCCGGCCGTGGCGCCCCCGCCCGGCAGTCTGCCGATCGGCCACCACGAGAAGCGGGCGCGATGCGACGTTCGACGAGGCGAAATCCTGAGTCGATGCGACGGCGCCGAGGCGCACCATGTCGTAAGGTGTATCCATTGCCGCCTGATCCGAGTCCAAGTGGAAACGCAGCGAGCCTACCGGGAGCCCAGTGAGCACCGAGGAACGCATCGAACGTCTGCGCAAGCTTCGCGAAGAAGCGCTGCACGCGGGTAGTCAGCGAGCGGTCGAACGTCAGCACGACCTCGGCAAGCTCACCGCACGCGAGCGCATCGACATGCTGCTCGACAAAGGATCGTTCCAGGAGATCGACATGCTCGTGCGGCATCAGAACGACGGGTTCGGCACCGGCTCGACCCGCCCCCCGGGCGATGCCGTAGTCACCGGCTGGGGCTCCGTCGACGGGCGGACCGTGTTCATCTTCGCCGAGGACTTCACCGTGTTCGGCGGCAGCCTCGGCGAAGCAGTGAGTGACAAGATCTGCAAGGTCATGGACATGGCGATGGAGGTCGGAGCCCCCATCGTCGGCCTCAAGGACTCGGGTGGGGCCCGGATTCAGGAAGGGGTCGTTGCCCTTCACGGCTACGGTCGGATCTTCTTGCGCAACGTCCGGGCATCGGGTGTCATCCCTCAGATCTCGGTCATCATGGGACCCTGTGCCGGAGGCGCGGTGTACTCGCCGGCCATCACCGACTTCGTGTTCCAGGTTCAGGAGACGGCCCATCTCTTCATCACGGGCCCGGACGTGATCAAGGCGGTGACGGGCGAAGAAGTCACCTTCGAGCAGCTCGGCGGCGCGACCAGCCACGGGTCGAGATCCGGTGTCACGCACTTCATCGAACCCGACGGACGCGCTGCTCTCGACGATGTGCGCTATCTGCTCTCGTTCGTGCCGCAGAACAACATGGAGGTTCCGCCCTACTTCACACCGTCGGATGCCCCCGATCGGATGGAGGAGGACCTCACCACGATCATCCCGGACTCGCCGAACCAGCCGTACGACATGGTCGAGCTCATCGAGATGGTGGTGGACGACGGTGAGTTCCATCAGGTCCACGAACACTTCGCGCGCAACATCGTTGTCGGTTTTGCCCGCCTCGACGGCTATGCGGTCGGCGTGGTCGGCAACCAGCCGGCGGCGCTGGCGGGGACGCTGGACATCGATGCGTCGGTGAAAGCGGCACGCTTCGTCCGGTTCTGCGATTCGTTCAACATCCCCATCATCACGTTCGAGGACGTCCCCGGATTCCTGCCCGGGGTCGACCAGGAGCACGGCGGCATCATCCGCCACGGCGCCAAACTGCTGTACGCGTACTGTGAAGCCACGGTCCCGCGCATCACGGTGATAACCCGCAAGGCATACGGCGGCGCCTACGTCGTCATGAACTCGCGCGGCGTCGGCGCCGACATGGTGTACGCCTGGCCGTCGGCCGAGATCGCGGTCATGGGTGCCCAGGGCGCGGTCAACATCATCCACCGCCGAGAGCTGAGCGAGGCCGACGACGCCGACGCCAAACGCGCCGAACTCATCTCCGATTACGAGCGCCGTTTCAACAATCCGTACGTCGCCGCCGAACGAGGGCTGGTCGACGAAGTGATCGAGCCGCGCGAGACCCGGCCCCGCCTGATCCGGGCGCTCGAGATGCTGCGAACCAAGCGCGACACCCTCCCTCCCAAGAAACACGGAAACATTCCGCTCTGAGCCGACCGCAGCGCCTCTCTAGGATGCCCGCCATGGATTCAGTCCTGATCGCGAATCGCGGCGAGATCGCCGTCAGAGTCATCCGGGCCGCCCACGAGCTCGGGTTGAGGACCATCGCCGTCTATTCGGAGCTGGACCGGGATGCAATGCACGTCGAACTGGCCGCCGAGGCCTGGAACATCGGGCCGGCACCCGCTGCGGAGTCGTACCTGAACATCCCACGCATCATCCAGGTCGCCACCGAAGCCGGCGCCCACGCGGTTCATCCCGGCTACGGATTCCTCGCCGAGAACGACGAGTTCGCCCAAGCGGTCATCGACGCCGGCCTGATATGGATCGGGCCGCCACCCGAGGCCATCGCAACGATGGGCGACAAGATTGCGTCCCGGAAGGCGGCCGAGAAGGCGGGTGTCGCCGGCGTCCCCGGCACGCTGGACCCGCTGGCGTCTGCCGAGGAGATCCAGCGCGTCGCCGCCGACTACGGATATCCGATCGCGATCAAGGCCGCCCACGGCGGCGGCGGCAAGGGCCTCAAGGTCGTCCACAGCGCCGACGAGGTCGAGCGGGCTCTGGAGTCGGCTCGACGTGAAGCGGATGCCTACTTCGGCGATCCCGAGGTCTACGTCGAGAAGTATCTCGACCGCCCCCGCCACATCGAGGCTCAGATCATCTTCGACAAACACGGCAACGGCGTGTTCCTGGGTGAACGCGACTGTTCGGTGCAGCGCCGCCACCAGAAGCTCATCGAAGAGGCGCCGGCACCCGGGTTCACGAAGGAGATGAGGGAACGGCTCGGGGCCGCCGCCCTGGCGGTGGCAGAAGGAACGGGATACGAGAACGCCGGCACCGTGGAGTTCCTCATGGACCGGGACGGCGAGTTCTACTTCCTCGAGATGAACACCCGCCTCCAGGTGGAACACACGGTGACCGAGATGGTCACCGGCATCGACCTCGTCCGAACCCAGTTCAGAGTTGCCGACGGCGAACCCCTCGATATTTCGACACCGCAACCCA
>JBFIQU010000187.1:0-4454 GCA_041609395.1 Acidimicrobiia bacterium
AGCGACCTCTCCCTGAAAGGGAGAGGTGAAAGGCAACCGACCTCACCTCGTGTGCCCGGCGCTCGATCTCCGCCGCCCCGCGACGGGCTACTGGCTACTGGCTACCACTCACCGTTCGGGCCAGCCAAACCCGTTCCCCAGCTTCACCCTGGTACGGGCTACTGGGAATTGGGAACTCTCCCCTCCGCACCTCCCCCCTCCCAACTCACCAACTACACTCACCCCACGATGCAAGACGACCGCGATGCAACCGACGTACGACCCGCACGCCATCGAAGCGCGCTGGTACTCGGCCTGGGAGAGTGCCGGGACGTTTCAGCCTGAGCTGAACCCCGACGGCAAGCCCTTCTGCATCGTCATCCCCCCGCCCAACGTCACGGGCGTCCTCCACATGGGCCATGCGCTCAACCTGTCGATCCAGGACGTGATCATCCGTCGCAAGCGCATGCAGGGATTCGCCACGCTCTGGGTGCCCGGCATGGACCACGCCGGCATCGCTACCCAGGCCGTCGTCGAGCGCGAACTGGCCAAGGAGGGCGTGGATCGCCACGAACTCGGCAGGGACCGCTTCATCGAGCAGGTGTGGATGTGGAAGGAGCAGTCCGGCGGGACCATCAACAACCAGATCCGTCGCATGGGCTTCTCCGTGGACTGGAGCCGGGAGCGGTTCACGCTCGACGAGGGACTGTCGCGGGCGGTCCGTGAGGTCTTCGTCAGACTGTATGAACAGGGGTTGATCTACCGCGGCGAACGCATCATCAACTGGTCGCCCGGCTCGCACTCTGCGATTTCAGATATCGAGGTGGAGTACGAGGACGAAGTCGGCGAGCTGGTCTACATCGAGTACCCGTTCGTCGACGGGCCCCTACCGGACGGCACGACCGGCATCACGGTGGCCACGACCCGCGCCGAGACCATGCTCGGGGACACCGGGGTCGCGGTGCATCCGGACGACGAGCGCTATCGCGACGCCATCGGCAAGAAGGTGCTGCTGCCGCTGATGGAGCGCGAGATCCCGATCGTCGCCGATGATGCGGTGGATCCGGAGTTCGGGACCGGAGCGGTGAAGGTGACGCCCGCCCACGACCCGACCGACTTCGAGATCGGGCAGCGCCACGACCTGCCCCCGGTGGTGATCATGGATGGGACCGCCCGCATCACCGCAGCCGGCGGACGCTTCGCCGGACTCGACCGCTTCGACGCCCGTGAGCAGGTCAAAGCGGCGCTCGCCGAAGGCGGCTATCTCCAGAAGGTCGAGGAGCACCGCCACTCGGTGGGCTACTGCTCGCGAACCCATGTGCCGGTGGAGCCGCTGCTGTCGATGCAATGGTTCGTGGCCGTCGGTCCGCTCGTCGGGCCCGCGATCGAGGCGGTCCGCAGCGGTGACATCAGGTTCGTTCCGCAGCGATGGGAGAAGAACTACTTCCACTGGATGGAGAATCTCCGCGACTGGTGCATCAGCCGCCAGCTGTGGTGGGGTCATCGCATCCCGGCCTGGTACTGCGGCGACTGCGACGAGGTCATCGTCGCCATCGACGACCCCGACACCTGCCCGCAGTGCAGCAGCAATGAGCTCCGTGCCGAGGAAGACGTCCTCGACACGTGGTTCTCATCGGCGTTGTGGCCGTTCTCGACCCTGGGCTGGCCGGACGAAACCGAGGATCTGGAGCGGTTCTATCCCAACGACGTGCTCGTCACCGGTTTCGACATCATCTACTTCTGGGTGGCCCGCATGATCAAGATGGGTCTCCACTTCATGGGCCGCAAACCGTTCAGCGACGTCGTGATCCACGGGCTGGTCCGTGCCGGCGATGGGCGCAAGATGTCCAAGTCGCTCGACAACGCTCTCGATCCGCTCGATCTGGTCTACGAGCACGGCGCCGACGCGTTGCGGTTCGCCCTGCTGCAGGCGGCCACCCCGGGCCAGGACATCCCGTTCCAGACCGACTGGGTCGAGGCGTCGCGTCGCTTCGGCAACAAGATCTGGAACGCCACGAAGTTCATCATCGAGCATGCCGGAGTAACCGATGTGCCTGCCGACGGCGGATATCCGGACGATCCGGGCCCGGAGGCGAAATGGATTCTCAGCCGCCTTCACGAAACGGCGAACCGATTCGACGAACTCCTCGACGAGTACCGGTTCTCCGATGCCTTCGGCGCGATGTACAACTTTGCCTGGAACGAGGTGTTCGACTGGTTCATCGAGCTGGCGAAAGCCCCGCTGCGCGACGGGAAACGAGCCGCCGAGTTCCGCCAAACCCTCGGCGTCGTGCTGCGCGACATTGTGAAGTTCCTCCACCCGGCCATCCCATACCTGACGGAGGAACTCTGGGAGGGTCTCGTCGGTGACGGTCTCGTGGCGGCAGCCTCATGGCCACAGCCTCCGGCGTACGAGTCTCCTGCCGCGATGGAGATCTTCCAGGACCTCGTCATCGGGATCCGGCGCTTCCGGGCCGACCATCAGCTCAATCCCCGCCAGGACCTGAGCGTGCTCATCGCCGATCGCGACGGCGTTGCCGGTGAGTGGTGGACCGAACAGTTCGCCTCGGTGGGCGATGCCGCCGTCACGTACGGTCCGGCACCGGAAGATGCTGCCGGACTCACCCGCATCGTCGCCGGGCCGGTCCAGGCCTTCATCGAACTCGAAGGCCTCGTCGATCTCGATGCCGAGCGGGAGCGGCTCGAAAAGGCGATCGCCGCGGCCGAGGGAGATCTGGAGCATGCCGAGCGGAAACTGGCGAACCAGCAGTTCGTGGATCGCGCCCCGGCCGACGTCGTGCAGGCAGAGCGGGACCGTGCTGCAGCCGCCACCGAGACGCTGACCAAGTTGCGCGCCCAGCTCGCCGAGCTCGGCTGAACGGGAGAGCCGCCACGGATTACGCAGCCGCCGTTGCCTACGTCGATGCCCATGCCGGCCGCGGGGTGAAGCCGGGCCTCGACCGCATTCGTGCACTCACCGAGCTGCTGGCAGATCCCCAGGAGGCCTATCCGATCATCCACGTGGCCGGTACGAACGGGAAGGGTTCGGTGACCCGGATGGCGGCCGCATTGCTGGCAGCGCATGGGCTCAACGCCGGCGCGTTCGTGTCGCCGCATCTGCAGCACATCGAGGAGCGGTTCCTGCTGGGCAACGGCCGGCCGATGGCTCGGGCGGAGTTTGCTCGCGTAGTCGGCGAACTCGCGCCGCTCGTCGATCTGTACGAGGAACGGTCCGGCGATCTGATCACCTACTTCGAGCTCACCGCAGCCATCGCCTTCTCGTGGTTCGCCGAGCGCGCCGTCGAAGCGGCCGTGGTCGAGGTCGGGCTCGGAGGTCGGCTCGATGCCACCAATGTCGTCGATGCCGAAGTTGCCGTCCTCACGTCCGTCGGCCTCGAGCACACCGAGTTCCTCGGTACGACGTTGGCGGCCATCGCAACGGAAAAAGCGGCGATTCTCGGTGACGGCAAGACCCTGGTGAGCGGTGCGCTTCCGCCGGAGACGGAGGGCGTGGTGACGGGTCGGGTCGCCGAGACGGGATCGACCTGGCGCCGCTGGGACACCGACTTCGGTGTCACCGACGCGACCCAGGCCGTCGGGGGCTGGGTGTGCGATCTGCGCGGGGTCTACGGCGACTACTCCGACGTGGTGCTGAATCTTCATGGCCGCCATCAGGTCCGCAACTTCGCCGTTGCGGTGACCGCCGTCGAGGAGCTCTTCGGGCGGGCGCTGTCTCTGGAGGCGGTCTACCAAGCGGCCGCCACCGTGACCTCCCCGGGTCGGCTCGAGGTGGTGGGGCGCCGGCCGCTCGTCGTTCTCGACGGTGCCCACAACCAGCAGGGGATGGAAGCCCTATCGGCTTCGCTGGCCGAAGAATTCATCAACACCGAATGGACCGTCGTTTTCGGGCTGCAAGGCGAGCGGGATCCGGCGCTGTTGCTGGCCGAACTGAAGGGCAAGGTCGGACGTCTCATCGCGACCCAACCCACAGAGGGTTCGCCCCGGCCGGCGGAAGGCGTCGCGGCGGCAGCCGCCGAGGTCCTGGGCTCCGGAGTTCCGATCGAGGTTGTTCCCGTAGCCGTCGAGGCTGTTGCCCGTGCCCTCGCTGCGGTCACCGAGACCGACGGCGTGCTCGTCTGCGGTTCCCTTTATCTGGTTGGGGAAGCACGATCCAACCTGGTGACGGCGTAGCGGGTCGGCTGGTTCGAGTCCTGTCAGGCCCACGACACGCCGGATTGCGGGAAGGTTTACCGCCGATGTCATGGCGTCGGGCCCAGCGCCTACCGGCGGACCACGAAGACATATTCACCGCTGTCGTCGTCGAGTGGTTCCCCGTCGAATCCGCCGTACAGAGCTTCGAGGTGCAGGCCGGCAACGTCGATGAGTCCGAGCCATTCGTTCTTGGTTGCCCACCAGAGCGAACCCGTTCCGCCATCGTCCAGGGTGATGTCGACGCGGTTGTCGCTGACGCTGTA
>JBFIQU010000188.1:0-4348 GCA_041609395.1 Acidimicrobiia bacterium
GGCATCAGGAACCGCCAGACCGGCATCAGGAAGCGCCAGACCGGCATCGGGAACCGCCAGACCGGCGTCGGGAACCGGCTCGTGAGCGGCCGTCGGACTACATGCAGTCAGCGCAACGCTCAGCGCCACGACGACGAGCGGGGACCTCAGCGGCCTTTCCACTCGGGTGGTCGCTTCTCCAAGAAGGCGGCGACGCCTTCGGCAGCATCTTCGCTCATGGCGACGGTCGTGAGTCCGCTCTGGAGGTGATCGAGCGCAGCGTCAAACGACATGTCTTGCACGGCATAGAAAGCGTCGCGTCCGATCTGCAGGATGGCCGGACTCTTCGACGTGAGGGCCTCGACGACCTCGTCGACCGTGACATCGAGCTGGTCCCGTGGAACGACGCGTGAAACGACTCCGAGCCGCAGTGCTTCGTCGGCCGAGATTCGTCGGCCCGTCATCGTCAGTTCGAGGGCTGCCTTCTGGGGCATGGACCGCTGCAGAATGGCGGTGATCATCATCGGGAACAGCCCGACGTTGATCTCGGGTGTGCCGAACGTTGCGTCGTCGACTGCGATCACGATGTCGCACGCCGCAGCCAACCCGAATCCACCCGCCAGGGCATGCCCGTTCACCCGGGCGATCGTCGGCTTGCCCCCACGCCGCATGACACGGAACAGATCGGCGAGGGCACCACGGGCGCCGTGACCCGCAATGGGCGAATCGACGAATCCACCCGCCAGGTCACCGCCTGCGGAGAACGCCTTGTCCCCCGCTCCGGTGATGACGATCACGCCGACCTCAGGGTCGGCCAACGCCTCCTCGACATGCTTGCGCAACGCGCGCATCGTGTCGGTCGAAAGCGGGTTTCGCCGCTCCGGCTCGTCGATGGTGAGGGTGGCCCGCCTGCCGTCGACTTCGTAACGCAACACTCGACTCTCCCTTCGTCTGCGAGCTTAGGCTCACCTGGGGGCGGCCGACCCGGGCGCAGAGGAACTTTCGTGCCGGAAGAGGCGGGTCGGGCGGCGCAATTGAGCCTCGATGAAGATACCGATGCCGAGGCCCAGGAACACGTCCCCCAGTGAGATCACCTGACGCAGGGGCCGCACCGGTATGACATCCGCCAGGAATGCGAAGGCGGAGTCGGACTCGAGGACAACGTGCTTCGCATCGAGGACCAGGTCGGTCGACTCGGCGCCTGCGAGAACGGCAGCTTCGGGTGATACCGGCATACCCCCGTTGGCGGCGATGACGAGGAAGTTCATGGCGATTCCGAGCGCAGCGACCCACATGCCGGGTCTCGTGCGATTGAAGAAGATACCGGTGAGCAAGACGACGAACGACGCCAGCAGCAGTCCGACACCGACGTCGTTCGACCACGACCGGTCGTCCGGCAGGTAGATGGCTCCAAGCTGCAGCCCCACTCCCAGGAAGAAGAGCGGCCAGGCTCGCAACTCGGCCTCGGCGAGATGGCTCACGGTGCCACCGCGAACAAGCCCGACGGTGACGGCGAGAGCGATCACGAGCGCAACCCAGATCATCACGGCCGACGGTAGTAGCAACGAGCCGCCGACTATTCGCCGGGGCAGCTTCGAGGCGCGAGGCGCGAGCCACGGCGTTCCGGGCCGAACCCGGCTGCGACCCCACCCCCAACCAGCGACTGGCTACTGGCTACTGGCAAGAATCGCTTGCCTACTATCCGCGTGCACACCACGGAGGCCTCCCATGCAGATCGACATTGGAATATCGGAGACCGATCGGCGCAAAGTGGCCGACGGACTGGAACGCTTGCTCGCCGACACGTACACCCTGTACCTGAAGACCCAGGGCTACCACTGGAACGTGACGGGACCGATGTTCCGTTCACTCCACTTGATGTTCGAGGAGCAGTATGTCGACCTCCGGGACGCGGTCGACGTCGTCGCCGAACGCATCCTGTCGTTGGGGTTCCCCGCACCCGCCACCTTCGCTGCCTTCTCTCGCTTGAGCACCGTCGCAGAGGACGACACGGTCCCCGTCGCCATCGACATGGTCAAGAGCCTCGCCGCAGGTCACGAGACGGCCGCCAAGACAGCCCGTGAGGTCGTCCAAACCGCGGAGGCGGCACATGACGTCGCAACCGCCGACCTCGCCACCCAGCGAGTCGACGTGCACGAGAAGACGGCGTGGATGCTGAGGGCGACCGCGACGGGAGCCTGACTGCGGCGCCGGTCGCAAATCTGCAGGAGCCCCAGGGCCGGAACGGGTTCGGGCTCGTCTCCCGGGAAGGGGGCGCCGGTTCCCGGTTCCCGGCCCCGTGGTAGGCCTGAGAAACGGGTTCGCCGGTGGGCACTGTCGCTCCCGCCTCAAGCTTCCGGGGTAGGAGTTGGGGCCGAGGTGCGTCCAGTCGCTAGTAGCTGATCGCACCTCGTCGCGTCAGAACGGCGCGCAGCGCATTCACGATCACCGGATCGAAGTCGTAGGCGGCACCGCGGTGGAGCACCTCGAGCGCTTCCAATGGTGGCAGCCCTGTCTCGTGGACCGCCTGGTCGTAGGCGCTCGCCACTCTGATGATCTTCGACGACGCCGGCAGCGACTCGTCGGTCTGCTCTCCGGGCTGGCGATACGGGTGGTGCTGCAGTTCGATGAGGCGGGCGACCTCCCTGAGATACGGCGCTTCGGCAACGATCTGGGCACCCCAGCGGGCGATGTCCTCGTCGGTATAGCCCGCCTTCAGGATGGCGGGCTCGTTCAGCGTGATCCGCCCGATATCGTGCATGAGAGCGGCGTACTCGAGCTCCGTGACCTCGTGCGGCGTCATGCCGAGATCCTGTCCCACGGCAACGGCGATCCCGGCCGACCTGGCGGCATGGCCCTCCGACGAGAGGCCGGCGACCTCCGGGATGCGAGCCAGGGCCCGGATCATCTGACCGTACGTACGCCGCGTCCCGCTCTCCCGCACGAACGCTATATGGCTGAAACCGTACGGCATGAGGGCGACGGCTATCGCCCACCACCGCAACTCGGGCCAGGCGAAGCCAAAGAGCGCGCCGGTAGCGAACAACGCGAGCACGGCCGGCCAGTCGGCCAGCGCCCGCAACCACACGAATCGGACCGAAAGCTGTTCCTGCTCGTAGCCGATCCAGGCCCGGGCGCTCGATCCGAGCACGAACCATGCCAGCGCCCCGGCGACGACGGACGTGAGATCCGACAGATCGCCGCGAACACCGGCCGCTGTGAACGTCTCGGTCAGGGCGACGACGACCGCGCCGTAGGCGGCGAACCCCACGACCTCCGCCAGCAGAAACGCGCGAATCCGGGCAGGGTCTTCCCGGCGCAGCCGCATTGCCACGCTGCCGCCGGCCAATCCGAGCGAGTAGATCGAGACGACGGCGATCGGGTCTGCGAACAGCAGAGGAACGGTGACTGCGGGGACAATGCCGAAGTAGAGAACACCGGCGCTCCGCGTCGGGATGCGGACCGCCTGGCCGGCGGCGATGGCCGCCGCCCACAGCGCGACGAGAGCCGCCGAAGTACCGGCGGCCACCGCGCAGATCACGCCCGTGACGACGAGCAATCCGAGCGTGACTCTCGATATCCGCAGGATGCGAGCCTCAGCCATGGCGGGCCTCCGCCTCGTACGCCTCGGCTCGCCGCCTCGCTTCTCGGTCGTCATGGAGGTCGGTCGAGCCATAGCGTTCGCCGCTGGCCAGCAGGGCTGTGACGAACGCATCGACCACGTCGGGGTCGAATTGCGAACCCGCGTTCTCGCGCAGTTCCCTGATCGCGTACTCCTGCGACATGGCGAGGCGATACGACCGGCTCGAGGTCATTGCGTCGAACGCATCCGCAACAGCGAGAATCCGGGCTTCGATGCACGGGGTCTCGCCGTGGGTGTGCCCCGAACCGCCGTACCCGCTCCCGTCGTAGTGGCTGTGATGCCCTGATGCGATCTGCACCATCGGCTGCAGAAAGGCCACCTCGGACAGAATGTCCTCTACGGCGTGAACATGGTGCTGCATCACTGCGTACTCCGCGTCCGACAGGCGCGCTCGCTTGCGAATCAGTTCCCGCGGAACGGCGAGCTTGCCCACGTCGTGGATGAGTGCCGCCCACCGGACTCGTTCCATGCGGGTGGGCCCGAACCCCATCTCCTCAGCGATCATCTGCGCGAAGTACGCCACCCGCTCGGTGTGGCCGCGCGTGTAGAGATCCTTTGCCTCGAGAGCTTTGATGAACCCGCGCAGCGTCGCTTCCTGCGCCTCACGAAGCTGGCCGTACGACGCGAAGGTCATATGGCCAACGAAAAAGGCCGTAAATATCAGCGGAAGTGTCACCGGGCCGACGAAGTGGTACGTGACACCGAGTAGGCCGCCGAGGAATCCCA
>JBFIQU010000189.1:0-4328 GCA_041609395.1 Acidimicrobiia bacterium
CGCGCAGTTCATCGAAGGGATCGAAGTCCGTGACCGTGACCTGGATGTCGATGATGGGTTTGGCGGCGATTCCCGGGATCGAGGTGGACCCGATGTGGTCGATGGCAATCGCACGTGTGCCGAGAGCATCGCTGAGAAGGGCTGCCAGGGCGCGGTAGCGTTCCGGCCATGAGGGGTCATACGCGACGATCTCGACTTCGATCATGGAGCGAGGCTAGATCGGCCGGCGGCCGGCGCGGCGGGCGGCGGTGATGGAGCGGGCGCGCCGGCGACAGCTGGCCCGGCGGGCTCTCCGGGGCTATCCGGCCGGCCCGGAGGCAACCCGGATCGCACGGGACGCGGCGCTCGACAAGATCGATTCGGCGGCGGCCGCCATCCTCGTCGAGGGCGTGAGCGACCTCATCGCTCTGGAGAGCCTGGCAGCGAGGCGCAGCGTCGACCTCGATGGGGAGGGCATCGTGATCGTGCCGATCGGAGGGGCTCAGGCCGTCGGTGGGTTCGCGCGCAGGTTCTCCGCAGACGGCCTGCGCCTGGCCGGCATGTGTGACGAGGCCGAGGTCGGCGTGTACCGGAACGGCCTGGCCCGCGCCGGTCTCGGCGAGCCGTCCGACGGCCTGGAGGACCTGGGATTTCACGTCTGTGTCCAGGACCTCGAAGATGAGCTGATCCGGGCCGTGGGACCGTCGAGCATCGAGGCGCTGTTCGACAGCCAGGGCGATCTCGGGTCGTTTCGCACGATGCAGAGGCAGCCGGCGTGGCGGGACCGTGCAACCGCTCAGCAGATGCGGCGTTTTCTCGGCAGCGGTGCCCGGCGCAAACTGCGGTATGCCCGTCTTCTGATCGAAGCCGTCGACCTCGACCGGGTACCCGAACCACTCGACGCCACCCTCACCGCCGCCCGCTGATTCACCGCTCTCACTCCGTGTCGGGGAGGTGAGCGATCATTGGCCCAGGTGGTCTTGCCTGCTCCGGACGGCCCGACGAGCACGACCAGACACGGTGCGGGAAGACGGTGCGGCACGGGGTCAGGCTATCGGCCGCGCCGCGGGCACGCCTGCGGCGTCGGCGGCGGCGCGATACCAGGCCGCCAGCGACTCGACCTGGTGGTGGGCGTTGAGACCGCTGGGATTGGGCACCATCCACAACGCGGAGTCGACGAGCTTCTCCCCCTGGTCGCCGGGGGCTGCGTCGGGCTTGTGGAAGGCAATCCGGTACGCAGTGATGCCGACGACGGCGACGACCTCTGGAGTCGTGCGGGCGACCAGGCTCAGCAGCTGCTCCGCCCCGTGACGCAACTCCTCGCGACGCAAGTCGGCAGCGCGAGCGGTGGCGCGGGGCACGAGGTTGGTGATGCCCAGGCGCCGCCGGGACAACTCGGCGCGATCGGACTCGCTCCAACCCTCCGCGGCGTGGATGCGGTACGCCGTGATGCCCGCCCGGTACAGCGCGGGATAGAAACGGTTGCCCGGATACGCAAAGTGGGCCTGAGCCGCCGCCGTCCACAGCCCCGGATTGATGCCGACGAACAGCAAGCGGAGTCCGTCGGGGAGGAAGTCGGGGACCGTGGCGTCGCGGTATGAAGCGAGCTCAGCCCGGGAGAAACCCATTCAGTCGATCGTACCCACCCAGAGCACCGGTGCTACCGGGTATCCCCCGTACCAGCCGAGAACATAGATGTGGTCGTCGGTGATGTGGATCCCGTTCCCGGGCGAGTCGATGCTGTGGATCGGAAGGGTCACGGGGCTCCAGGTCAGCGCGTCGGTCGAAAGCCAGAGGTCCGTAACGCAGTTCTCGACACATGTCTGGGCGGTGATGGCCCATCCGGCGGGGCCCGATGTGAGGTTGGACAGCCAGGATGTCGACAGGGTCGCACCCGGGAATGCGATCTCGGTCCACGTGGCGGCATCCTGTGTGACCCAGATCCTTTGGACGACCCCGCGTGCGGTGACCTGAGGCGCCAGCTCGACCACGTCTTCGGAAGCACCGAGCACCGCGATGGCTCCATCGCGAGCCGCCACCTCCAGCAAACCCTGTGCTGTCGAGATGTTGCCGGGCACCTCGAGGTCCGTCCAGCTGCCGTCTTGACCGGCGATGCCGACATGAGGATTGCCTTCGACTCCGTCCCAGTCGATCCATGCGGCAATGATGCGATCGCCGTCGACCGTGAGGTCGATCGCCCACGGGTCGCTGGCGCCGAATACCGTTGCGGGGAGCTCGGAGAACTGACGACCATCTGCGGAATGCCAGCGCAGCGGCACGAACCGGCCGGAGGGGCCGTCGTGTTCGCCTCCGACGACTAGCTGGACGATCTGCTCCGCGTCGGGAGTTTCCACCGTCTCGCTCCGGACGACGTCACCCGTACCGGGTTCCGTCACGGTCACCGTCAGCGTGCCGGATCCCGCCTCGAGCTCGGCGTCGTAGACGTGGGTACCGACCTCGCCCTGATACCGCATGAGATGGGTTCCGTCGAGGTGCCACCACCGCTCGGGTTGGGTGTCGCCGAGCAGCGTCTTCCAGTCCAGCCAGTAGCCGTAGTAGCCGGAAAAGAGCTCGATGCCGCCGTCGGTTGTCAGCAGCCGGGTTTGGCTCCACTGCGGCGTCAGCCACGGTGCTGGGGATTCGGGCCGGGCGATGGTGCTCTCCTCCCATCGCCCGGGTTCGACCTCGTACCACACACGTGGCCCGGTGTCGTCCCATCCGGCGGTGACGAGACCGTTGTCGGTCTGCACGATCGCATCGATGTACGTGGGAATCGTGTCTGAGATTCGGGAGGTCTGCCACTCGGTGCCATCGGCCGATTCGAAGAGGACGGCCCCCTGCTCGCCGGTCAGCACCACGACGATCGAACCGTCGGGGCGGATCAGAGGACCGTGTGCATTCCAATACTCGCTCTCACCGACTGAAGCGGGCTGAGCGATCGTGAATCGTTCCCACGTCATGGCCCCGATGGGAGTGAGCGCCTCGAACCGGGTCAAAGGCGGCGGCGGTGGGGGCAGAGGTCGCGTCGTACGGGTGGTTGCCGTCGGCGTGGTCGTCGTCGGGGCCACCGTGGTGCTGGTTGTTTCCGACGGGACCGCGAGGTCGGGGACCGTCACGATGCCGGCATCTTCGATCTGCCGCCGCTGCATCGGAAACCACAGGAACATGGCGGCGAGCAGAGGGATGAGGACGAGGATCGCCACGACGGCGTTGCGGCCGTGTCCGGAGCCAGACGGGACGGTGGTGCGGGGTCGCATGCCGTACCCATTCTGGCGCAGGTACGTGTCGACCGGGAGAGCGAGATCGGTTTCCGATCTGCCGCAATGCCCGGCAGATCGGCGCCACCGGCTACGGCGGGGGGCACCAGCCGGGCTATGCCTTGGAGACGCGGCCCCTGACCCGGGGAAACCCCTTCGGGGCATGGACCCCACAGAGATCTCTGCGGTTGTAGCGCGACAAGACGGTTTCGCACCCGGGGTGTTCACACACCCGGCCGATCCCGTGTTGCTGAGGCCGGCGGACGCCGCCCCGTATTCGCTTCGCTCTGAACGACTCAGTGGTCATCGCACCCTCCTTTCGTATCTCGCTTGCCCGACGTCGAACGGGCGGCCGGGGTGGGGAGTTCGGCCGCCCGTTCGTCGGGTGGCGGCGCCGCCCGGGACTCTGAGGGAGGAGGGGAGGCGGGCGACGCCGGTATGGATGCGGGGCCCAACGGGGGAGGTCGGCCCCGCATCACGCTTCGGTTGTTATGCGTTCACACCTTCGACGCTGGAGACACCATTCTGGTTCCCAAAAGTCCCTGGTCCGAAACCTCCACCGCGAGGACCGCGCCGCCCGTGCCCGAATCCGCTCCGGGGGCCGTCGGCCGGACGGCCGTTCTCGACGTGATCGGTGATCCGGTCTTCGAGTCCGGCTTTGAGGTCTTCGGCCTGGTCCGTTGTGAGCTTGCCGCTCGCAACGGCCTCGTCGATCCGAGCCTCCGCGGCCGCCACCATGGCGGCGATGAGTTCGTCGACCTGGTCTCCGGCGATCTCGGCAAGGGTCTGCCCGTCGTGCAGAGCTTCACGCAGTTCCTCGACGGTCATACCGAGAGTCTCGGCCGCCGTTTCCAACGCCAGCTTGGCACCGTGGCGAGGTGCCTTGCCGCGGAACTCACCCATCCGGGACCGGAGACGTTCCTTGACCGTGTCGGCCTGGGCCTGGGTCAGGGTGCCGTCTTCAACGAGTTCCTCGAGAACGTCGTCCAGGATCGTTGCCCGCGGCGGCAGGTTGTCCGCGGCACCGTCATTCGCGGTGCCGTCGTCGGTGATCGTCTGTGCGGTGGCGATCTCGGGGGTGCTCACGGCCGA
>JBFIQU010000190.1:0-4313 GCA_041609395.1 Acidimicrobiia bacterium
GACGTTCTCGTCGCTCCAGCCGACCGACGATCCCCTCGCCGGCGAGCTTCTCGGACTGCCCGGGGTGACGAGCGTGTTCATGTCCGCCGACTTCGTGACGTTGACCAAGGGCCCCGACGCGTTTTGGGATGAGATCGCCGAACCGGCCAAGGCGATCCTCGAACGCCACTTCGACGCCTGATCTCAGGCCGGCGTGCGGCCGGAGGCGTAGATCCAGGGTTCCCGCTCGACCACGGGTCCCCGCGGACGGGTCGAACGGTAGGCGGCGATCGTGCGCTCCACCGCCGCCGGGTCATCCACAACGCCGAGCACCGGCCAGCCGCCCTCTCGTATGAACCGGAGTTGATCGTCCGGGTCGTCGAACGTCCCGAAGGTCTCGTCGACTTCGGTGAGCGTCACGTCCTGGAGCCGGGTGCGGATCGCCTCGATCGCCAGCTCGTGCGCCTCGGCCGAGGTCTCGGCGAGACGGCGGTACGCGTCGGGGATCATCCGGAGCACCATCTGCGACGGGTATCTGCCGGGGACTGCGGTGGACAGCCGGTGGACGTCGACATCGCCGATGACGACCGTCCCGCCGCTCCGTACGACGCGCACTGCATCGCGAAACACTGCGGCGAGATCCGCAGCATTCGTCCACAACCGCCGAACCACGACGGCGCCGACCGTGCCCTGGGGGAGACCGAACGTGCCCGACGAGTCGAACTCGAGGCCGCCGCCTCCGATCAGGACGCAGGTATCGGATCGCGCCGATATCGGCTCCTGCATCGTCGCGGCGAGGCTGCCGGCAACGTCGCCGGCGCGGTACCCGGCCACCAGCACGGGACCGGGACCCTCACCGATCAAGGTGGCAAAGACGCTCGCCCACTCGGGTGCGTGTGTCATGCTGCGGATCGTCACAGACCGCAATGTAGCGAGTCGCGACCGTCGCGCCTCGACGTCAGCCGTCTACGGTCACCCGCAGCGCCCAGGTGGTGCCTTGCTCATCGGCCACGTCCACGAGGATCGACCAGCCCTGGTCCGTCTGCGTGCCGCCCCGCACCGTTGCCACCGGCCAATCGGCCGCATGCTCCAGCGCCCGCCGGCGAACGGTCTCGGGCAGGATCTCGACGGCAGGAGCGGGCATTTGCGGCGTGGTGAATGATGCAGGAATGGCCACCGCGTGGGGCACATGGCCCGGCACCCAGACGCCATCTCGCAACTCCATCGTCACCACGACGGCACGCACCGGCAAGCGGGAGTAGCGACCGTCGGCTCCGGCTCCCAGCGCCCCGAACAGCACCGTCACGTCGTACCGATCGTCGACGGGAGTCACCTCGAAGGCGCGGGCCCACTGGATGAACGACGCCGACGAACCACCGGCGTCGACCGTGAAATAGTCCGTGACGAACCACTCGGCGGTGCCTGCGATCATGTTCGTGTCCGGGGTCACCGCGGCCATGAGGTCCGCTTCGCTGAGAAGAGGAATGGTGGCGGCGGTCACGGGCGGCGCCGCAGTCGTGGCGACGGCGCCGGTCACCGACGTCGCCGGTTGCGCGAGGGTTGCCACCGTGGGTGCGCTGCCGCCCGAACCGACCATCCCGGCGACGACGAAGGCCGCCGCAACCGCGGCAACGACGCCCCCGATCGTCAGCAGGGAGCGGTTCCGCCCCTCACGGTGGACGTCCATGAGATGGGACCACGGGATGCGCTCGAAGGTCTCGGTATCACTGTCGGGCGGTTCACTCATGGGCCCGACCGTATGGATCGTGCCGGTCGGATTCAAGGGGGTCGTGCGGATCAGCCGCCGATGTAACTCATCTCGACCCGGGGGAGATCAACGGTGGATTTCGTCCTGATCTCGGAGTACCGGTCCCGCCGGCGCAGCCACACGCCGGATATCAATTCGCCAAGGTCGGCATCGGTGGCTCCCTCGCGAAGCGGGCCCCGCAGATCCTGGCCGGCCGCAGCGAACAGACAGGTGTACAACACGCCTTCCGCCGACAGGCGGGCTCGCGTGCAATCGCCGCAGAACGGAGCCGTCACCGACGTGATCACGCCGAACTCACCCGAGCCGTCGGTGTAGCGATACCGCTTGGCAACCTCGCCGCGATAGTTGGGATCAACGGGTTCGATGGGATGGACGGCGGCGATCCTGGCGACCACTTCCCGTCCCGGGACGACGTCGTCGAGACGCCATCCGTTGGTGGTTCCCACGTCCATGTATTCGATGAACCGGACGATGTGGCCCGTCCCGCGAAAGTGCTCGGCCATGGGGACCACGGATTCCTCGTTGACGCCGCGCTGCACGACCATGTTGACCTTGATGGGCGCCATGCCTGCGGCCGCCGCCGCCTCGATCCCATCGAGGACCCGGTCGACCGGAAAACCGACGTCGTTCATTGCCTGGAAGACGTCGTTGTCGAGCGAATCGAGGCTGACGGTCAGCCGCCTCAGACCTGCAGCCGCCAGGGCCTCGGCCTTGCGTTCGAGGAGGGATCCATTGGTGGTGAGCGTGAGGTCGGTGCCGAGCGGTGCCAGCGCTGCGATGAGGTCTTCCAGGTCGCGGCGCAGCAGGGGCTCGCCACCGGTGAGCCGGATCTTGTCGACGCCGAACTTCGTGAAGATGGTTGCCAGACGGGCGATTTCCTCGAAGCTGAGCAGCAGCTCACGTGCGAGGAACTCGTAGTCCCGGTTGAAGATCTCCTTCGGCATGCAATAGCGGCAGCGGAAGTTGCAGCGATCGGTCACCGATATCCGCAGATCGCGCAGCGGACGGCCGAGGGTATCGAGAGGGAAATCCACCCCGTAAGGGTACCGGCCGGTGTGACGAACGGCGCCGGAGGAGCTCAGTCCTTGATGTGCTCCATGAACTCGGACCGGGAGCGGGCGTTCTCGTTGAACGTGCCGCGCATGGCGCTCGTGACCATCGAAGAACTCTGCTTCTGGACGCCGCGCATCATCATGCAGAAGTGGCTGCCCTCCATGACGACGGCCACACCGTGCGGGCCGAGGACGTCGACGAGGGCGTCTGCGATCTGGTTGGTGAGCCGTTCCTGGACCTGCAGCCGGCGGGCGAAGAGATCGACGATGCGGGCGATCTTCGAGAGGCCGATGATCTTGCCGTCCGGCAGATAGCCCACGGCAGCCCTGCCGAAGAACGGCAGCATATGGTGCTCGCACATCGAGTAGAACTCGATGTCCTTGACGACGACCATCTCTTCGAACGCCTCCTCGAAGATGGCCTCGTTGACGACTTCTTCGAGTGTCGTCGTGTACCCACTGGTCAGGAAGTCCATGGCCTTCGCCACGCGCAGCGGGGTGCGGGCGAGGCCTTCGCGATCGGGGTCCTCCCCGATCTCGAGGAGCATGCTCCGCACCAAACTCTCGTACCGGGGCGAGTAGACCTCGTCGCCGACGGCTTCGAGCTCGACGGCGTAGCGTCCTCCGGTCTCGAGGGGTATGAGGGGTTGAGCGGTCATGATGTGAAACTCTCGTTCGACTGCAGGTAGTTTTAGTACTAAATCTCTGATTGTCAACCCGTTTTTTGGATCAACCCATTCGGGAGCGATGTCGGCCAGCGGTACGGCGAGGTGAGCATGCTCGGCGACACCCGGATCCGGAACCGTGATCCCGCCCTCGTCGAGGACGAGGTCTCCGTAGTACGCAATGTCGATATCGATGGTTCGCGGGGCGTATTTGTCATCGGACCTCACCCGCCCGCACGCCTCCTCGATCCGCCGCAGCTCGTCACGGAGCTCACGGATCCCCATCGTGGTCGTGATGCGAGCCGCGCCGTTCAGGAAGGGGCGATCGTCGCCGGTCCCCACCGGTGGCGTCCAGTACAGGGGACTGACGCGCTGTACGACGATCCGGGGAGACCGCCGCAGCGCCCGGACCGCCGCCGGCATGTGGCGCTCCGGCTCGATGTTGCTGCCGAGCGTCAAGAGGGCATCGATGTGCTCGGTCATTGCATTGCCTCGTCCCGGGTCCTCCGCACCGTTACCCCGACGGAGTCTGCAAACCTCAAGGCGCCCGGCTTCTCAACGGTGACCTCGGCCTCGACAACGCGGTCGTCGCCGAAGCACAGACGGACCAGGTCGGCCGCCAGCTTCTCGACGAGCATCGGTTCCTCCGTCTCGACATGGGAGATGATGGCCTTGGCGACCGTGCGGTAGTTGACGGCATCGGCGATGTCGTCGGATGCGGCCGCAGCGCGGGTGTTCACCCACATCGTGACGTTGACAACGACGTCCTGGCGGTTGACGCGCTCGTCCGGGTTGATGCCGACGATGCCGCGGAGCCGCAGATCTCGAATATGAACCTGATCCATGTAC
>JBFIQU010000191.1:0-4243 GCA_041609395.1 Acidimicrobiia bacterium
CATGTCCAGGGCCTCGCCGCCACGAGCCTCACCGACCACGATGCGATCGGGACGCATACGCAAGGCGTTGCGCACGAGGTCCCGGATGGTGACTTCGCCGGCTCCCTCGAGGTTGGCGGGGCGGGCCTCGAGGCTCAGCACATGGCGCTGCCGCAACTGGAGCTCGGCGGCGTCCTCGATCGTGACGATCCGCTCGTTGTCGGGCAGATAGCTGGAGAGGACGTTCAGCATGGTCGTCTTACCCGAGCCGGTGGCTCCGGAGATCACCACGTTGAGGCGGCCCTGGACACAGCGGCGCAGAAACTTCGCCACGTTCTCGGTGATCGTCCCGAACCGGATCAGGTCCTCCTCGGTGAGCGGATCGACCGAGAACCTGCGAATGGTGAGAAACGGGCCGCCGATGGCGAGCGGGTGGATCACCGCGTTGACGCGGGACCCGTCCGGCAATCGAGCGTCCACCATAGGATTGGCCTCATCGATGCGACGGCCCACCTGACCGACGATCTTCTCGATGATCCGTTCCAGATGCGTCTCGTCGACGAAACTCGCCTGCGCGCGCTCGATCTTGCCGTGCCGCTCGACGTAGACGGACGATGGCCCGTTGACCATCACCTCCGAGACGTCCGGATCGTCGAGCAGGGGGGTGATGGGGCCGTAGCCGAGGACGTCGTCGGCGATGTCCTGAAGGAGCACCATGCGATCGGCACGGCTGAGCGGAACGCCCTCTTCCTGGTCGAAGGCCCACTCCAGCATCTCCATCACGCGCAGCTTCAGTTCGGCATCGCTCATCTGCCGGTCGTAGAGGCTCGGCCCGAGCCCTTCGACGACCTTGAAATGGAGCTTGCGGCGCAGCTCCTGACGCAGTTCGTTGCGCCGAATGTCGCTCGTGGTTTCCGACGCCTTCGCGGCTCTGACTCTGTCGGCGAGACTCATTCCTCAACTCCTCTGCGTCCCTGCGGACTGTGTTGACCCGGTATCAACCCCCGAACCAGCGGCGGGGCTTCCCTTCATGTTCGATGGCGGCCTTAGTGCGCTCGTCGACCACCAGGCGGGCGACGTCCTGGAAACCCTTTGTGACCTTCGATCGTGGGTTCAGCAGCACGATGGGGATGCCTTCGTTGACCGATCGCGGCACGAGCTTGTCGGAGGGGACGGCCGCCCGCACTTTCAGGTCCAGCGACCGCTCCAGTTCCTCAACGTCGAGCCGTGCCTTCGAATTGACCCGGTTCAGAACCAGCTTGATCTTCTCGAAGGGAAACTTGATGAGCCGGAGCGTGTCGAGGGCGAGTTTTGCGTTCTTCACACTCGGCAGGTCCATGTCCACGACGAGCAGCACGTCGTCGGAACGCTCCAGAATCGACAGGACCGGCTCGTCGAGGAATGGAGCGGTATCCACGACGACATAGTCGTACATTCGCTTGAGCATCCCGAGGATCTTGACGACGGCCTGGGTCGAAACCTCATCTGCAAGCGACGGCTCGAGAGGTGCCGGCAGTACCCGGAGTCCGGACTCGTGTCGCGACAGCAACGAATCCAGCAGCTGTTCGTCGAGTTTGTCGATGTCGCGGCTGGCCTCGACGATGGAGTGACGGGGATCGATCTGCAGCGACAGGCAGACGTCCCCGAACTGCAGGTCGGCGTCGAGGATCACGGCGCGTCCCGGACCGGCCCATTGCGCCAGCGTGGTGGCGACGTTGGTCGACGTGACGGTCTTGCCGGCACCGCCCTTGGGGGACATCACGGTGACGACCTTGCCGACCCGGGCCCGTTCGACCGCGCCCTCGTCGCCGAACCTCCGCTGGATCTGCTCCACGTGGCCCATCGCTTCGTCGACCTTGCGAATGGTGAGAGGGGCGTCGACCACGTCGCGGAAGCCGGCACGCAGCGCGGCTCGCAGCAACGAGGTCGTCATCGTGTCGGCGATCAGGACCATGGGGAGGTTGGGACGGATATCGAGCAGCAGGCCGCATTCGGCGACGCCGGCCTCATGGGCATACGCGGGACCGAGGAGGGCGATATCGATCGACTCTTCGACGACACGGCGCTGCGCATCGGAGATGTTGCGGGCGAAGTGGGTCTTGTGGTCCTTCAGGAGCTTGCCCGCGTCGTCGAGGAAGCCTTCGTCGGGATCGACGAGCAGAACCGATTTGGCCTCGACCGAACCGTTACTCAAAGAGACTCCCCTTGGTGACCCCTGTGGTCTCAACCGGACGGTACCCCTCCGGTACCAGCGTCAGCCATATGCTGCCGTGCTCGAAAGCGTAGACCAACACCTCGGCTTCTTCCGGAGTCACTTCGAGCGTGATGATCGGGGCCCCCTCGAATGCCAGGGAAGTTCCCGCCTCCTGGCCCTCGACCGGAGTACCCGTCTGCACCGCGTCGCCCGCATCGGCACGCCGCGGGGTGTTGTCTACGGCGAGCACATTGAGGTTCTGGAGCAGGAACCGGCTGACCCGGATCGACGCCGGGATCTGGTCCTCGTTCAGGATCGCTTCGACGAGGTCACCCGGTTCCGTGGGCGCACCTTCATTCACGTCTTCGCCTTCGGTGCCGGTGTCGTCGGGGCCCTGGATTCCCTCACCGGGGACGAAGACGAAGCCCGTCTCACCTTCCAGCACGATGTCCGGGATCACATCGATCTGAATCTCGCCTGTTGGACCGACGGTGGTGAAGATCCGGAAGAACTTGTCGGGGAACTCGTTCAACAAGAACCGCTCCAGGTCGGCGAGCTGCTCCTCGGTGCCGTCGAGAACGAGATCTGCATCCAGAGTGGGGAGGTCGATCGTGATGATCACGTTGACCGAATCGCCCGGTTGGATGAAGCCGTTTACTCCGCGGACCTCGGATGTCTGAATGGAAATGGCCTGCTTGCCGGGGGCGATGAGTTCGGACAGGGACCGGACCTCCTGGATGGGGTCGACCCACAGATCGGTGGTCACGATCTGCTTCTGGCTGATGGGACCCGCCGCCACGCGGTTGGCGAGGATCAGCCGCAGCTGTTCGAGCGAGGTGATCGCGTTCGTCGGCACCAGATCCACGAGTTCGGTGCTCTCGACGAACATCGGAAGAACGGTGTTGCCGTCCGAGCCCTCCGCTATGAACTCGGCGGCGCGGTAGACCGTGACCTCTTCGAGGTCGGCCCGAACGTCGTCTTCGATGTTGCTCAGGAACTGCCAGATTGCTACAGCCGATACGACCGCCAAGAGCAGCGCAACGACGAGGACCAGCGTCCGCTTTCCCATACCTTCTCCTCTCAGGTCCGGGACGCCGCACGCAGTCGCGAAGGCAGCGGCTCCCGAACATGCAGGACCACCAAAAGAGAATCGACATCAGGGTGGCAAGACTTAACCAAAAGTCAAGCCTTTGCTACCGAGGGCGGTGGCTCCGGCTACTTTCGGCCGATGCCCTTTTCCTTGAGTTCCTGGAGGATCGCTTCGAGCGATGCGTCGGCGTTGAATGCCGGCTGCTCTTCGGCCTCTTCCTCGCGGGTGAACTCGCGACGCTCGGGCCGCTTGGGCTGGGGCTGGCGCCGCGGCGGCTGCTCGGACCCGGAATCGGCCCACGATTGCTGGCGAGAGCGCCACTCCGGCGACGCCTGCTTTATCGACAGGCTGATACGACGGCGATCGCCATCGACCTCCGTGATCTTGACGCTGACGCTCTGCCCTACCGACAGTTCGAGTTCCGGGCTCTCGACGTGGTGAACGGCGATCTCGGAGACGTGGACGAGGCCCTCGACACCGTCGGCGACCGATACGAACGCACCGAATGGCACCGTCTTGGTCACCTTGCCTTCGAGGACGTCGCCGACCTCGTGCTTGTCGGCGAACGACTCCCACGGGTCCTCGCGGGTCTGTCGCACCGACAGCGAGATCCGCTCCCGGTCGCGATCGACCTCGAGCACCCGGACCTGGACCTCGTCGCCGACCGAGACAACCTCTCCCGGATGGTTGACGTGCTCCCACGAGAGTTCGGAGACATGGACGAGCCCGTCCATGCCGCCGAGATCGACGAAGGCGCCGAAGTTCACGACGGACGAAACGACGCCCGTGCGAACCTCACCCGGCTGCAGCTGATCGAGGAACGCATGCCTCTGCTCGGCCTGCTCCTCCTCGAGGAACGCCCGCCGGGACAGCACCACGTTGTTGCGGTTCTTGTCGAGCTCGATGACTTTGGCCTCGAGCTCCTGGCCGACGTAGGGCTGCAGGTCGCGGACGCGCCGCAGCTCCACGAGGGAAGCCGG
>JBFIQU010000192.1:0-4229 GCA_041609395.1 Acidimicrobiia bacterium
CCTTCCCGCCGGGGTGTGACGAGACTTCCACAGGGCCGCGACCCAGATGCCGAACAGTCCGAAGATCGCACCCGAGGCGCCCACGGCCGGTACGAAATCCTCGCCGAGGAGGAAGTAGAAGGCGCCCCCCATGGCGGCGGTGGCGACGTAGGCGGTGAGAAACGGGATGCTGCCCGCTTCGCGTTCGAGGCGCGGCCCGAAGATCCACAGGGCATACATGTTGAACAGTATGTGGGTCAGGCTGCCGTGCAGGAGTGCCGCCGATACGATGCGCCACCACTCGCCGTCGGCGACGAGCACGTTGATCTGGGCGAGGTTGCGGAGCAGCGTGAGCTCGGTCTCGCCTCCCCGGCTGATCAGGAAGAGGCCGGCGGCTATGACGATGATCGCCACGGAGATCGGGGTGGTGGTCCAGCTGCGCGACCGGAGGTCACGCGCCGTCACCACCCGGGTCCGGTTGTCGGGACCGGCGCATTCGGGACACCGTTGTCCCACCGGCGTGTCGTAGCTGCACGAGCCGCAGATCGGCCTTCCACAATTGGAGCAACTCAACCGGGTCTCCCGGTCGGGATGGCGGTAGCAGACGGCGGGTTCGGGCATGGCGGCACCATACCGCTGCGGTTCACGTAGTCCCGCCGATCAGACGCCCATGTAGCGGGGAATCGCCGAGCGCCAGGCGCGGGCCAGGTCGATGACGGCCACCGTGCCGAAGTCGCCGAGGCGGAGGTCGTCACCGCCGAACCTGCCGATGCGGGCGGCGTCGATCGGTGTCGCGGGATCGAACCGGATCGAACGGCGGTCCTCGGGCGTGACGGCGACGAGGAAACGGTGGGGTGACTCGGAAAACACCATGCGCCAGTCGGCAACGTCGATGGACGCGCCGACGCCGGACGCGATGCAGATCTCGGCAAGTGCCACCCCCAACCCGCCGGACGAGATGTCGTGCACGACCGCTGCGCCGTGTGCCACGCGCTGCGCCGCCGCCACCGCGGCCGCTCCTGCTGTGGGATCGGCGGTGCCGGGGCGCCCGCGATGCTCGTCGAGGATGTAGGTGGCGTACGAACTGGCGGCAAAGTCGGTCGGGTCGGTGACGCCGAACAGCCACAGCTCCATGCCGGCCGACGCCCGATCCAGTCGCGGCGGCCGCAACGGCATCGGATCGGCGAGTCCGATGACGCCGACGACGGGGGTCGGATTGATGCCGCGGCCGTCGGTCTCGTTGTAGAAGCTCACGTTGCCGCCGACGACCGGTATGCCGAGGGCCTCGCATGCCGCGCTGATGCCGTCCACCGTTTCCGAGAACTGCCACATCACCTCGGGTCGCTCCGGATTCCCGAAGTTCAGGTTGTCCACGGCGGCCAGCGGCCGAGCGCCGGTGACGGCGACGTTGAGCGCCGCCTCGTACACGAGGCGCGCCGCGCCGCGCCTCGGGTCGAGAGCACACCGCCGTCCGTCCCCGTCGGTGGAGGCGGCGAGCGCCTTGTTCGTTTCTTTGATGCGGAGCAGCGCTCCGTCGTGTCCCGGCCCCACCACGGTGTTGGTGAACAGCATGTGGTCGTACTGGCTGTAGATCCACGACTTGTCGCCGAGTTCGGGGGTTTCCAGCAGACTCAGCAGCGCCTCGACGACGTCGGGTGCCGCCGCGAGCTCCGGGGTGGCTTCCCACACGCCGGCCGTGCCGGCCGGCTCCGTAAGGGGCCGCTCGTAGATCGGGGCGTCGTCGGACAGCGATGCGGCCGGCATCTCGGCCACCACCCGGCCGGCGTGGCTCGCCCGCATGAGGCCGCCGCCCTTGATGGTCCCCACCGCAGCCGCCTCGATCTCCCACTTCTTGGCGACACGGAGGACCTCGTCGAGATCCTCGGGGGAGACGATGGCCAGCATCCGTTCCTGGGACTCGGACACGAGGATCTCGCCCGGTGTCATTCCCGGCTCCCTGGTGGGCACCGCATCGAGGCGAACATCGATGCCGAGCTTGGCCCGGCCTGCGGTCTCCGAGGCGGCGCAGGCGAGGCCGGCCGCGCCGAGATCCTGGATTCCGACGACGAGGTTGCGGTCGTACAACTCCAGACACGCCTCGATGAGTTTCTTCTCCTCGAACGGATCTCCGACCTGCACCGACGGCCGCTTTGCGGTGTCGTCCTCTTCGAACGACGCCGATGCCAGCACCGAGGCGCCGCCGATGCCGTCGCGGCCGGTCGACGCGCCGAGCAGCACCGCCAGGTTGCCCTCTTCGCCGGCCCGCCCGGTAGTGAGCTGCTCCTCCCGCATGATGCCGAGGCACATGACGTTGACGAGCGGGTTGCCGGAGTACGAGTCGTCGAACTCGACGTCGCCGCCGACGGTCGGAACCCCCACGGCATTGCCGTATCCGGCGATTCCGGACACCACGCCGCTAAAGAGGTACCGGTTGCGGGGGTCCTCGAGATCGCCGAACCGGATCTGATCGAAGAGGGCGATCGGTCGCGCCCCCATACTGAAGACGTCGCGCAGGATCCCGCCGACCCCGGTGGCCGCCCCCTGGTACGGCTCCACGAACGAGGGGTGGTTGTGGCTCTCGATTCGGACCGCCGCCAGCCACCCGTCGCCGAGGTCGACGACCCCCGCTCCCTCGCCGGGGCCGACGACGACCCAGGGCGCCTCGGTCGGGAACCGCTTGAGATGAACCCGGGACGACTTGTAGCTGCAGTGTTCGGACCACATCACGGAGTACACGGCCAGTTCGGCGTCGTTCGGTTCTCGTCCGAGGATCTCGACGACGCGGTCGTACTCCTCGTCGGTCATTCCGAGCGTCCGGTGCAGGGCCTGGTCAGACACGGGCCGGGATCATCGAAGCTATGAACGACTCGAGGAGAACGATCCCGTCGGACGAACCGAGGAGGTCGTCGACCGCCCGCTCCGGGTGGGGCATGAGGCCGGCCACGTTGCCGGCGGGATTGGACACCGCGGCAATGCCGTCCAACGAGCCGTTGGGGTTCCACGCCGGTGCCACCTCGCCGGTAGGGCCGCAGTAGCGCAGCTGAACATGTCCGGCCAGCCCATCGCGCACGTCGGGGGCAGCCGTGTAGTTCCCTTCGTAGGAGTTGAGCGGGAGGTGTAAGACGCGACCCGGTTCCGCCGCTTTCGTGAGAACGGATGTATTCGACTCGACGCGGACCGACACCATCCTGCAGATGAATCGGAGATCACGGTTGGCGACAAGTCCACCGGGCAGCAATCCGGCCTCACACAGGATCTGAAACCCGTTGCAGATGCCCACGACCGGCTTGCCTGCTTCGGCGAACTCCCGTACCGGCGACATCACCGGGCTGAAGCGGGCGATGGCCCCGGTACGGAGGTAGTCGCCGTGGGCAAATCCGCCCGGCAGCACGACGCCGTCGGCTCCGTCGAGCGATGTGTCCCGATGCCAGACCAGATCGGCATCGGCGCCGAGGCTGCGGAGGGCGTGGACGACGTCGTGTTCGCAGTTCGTCCCGGGGAAGACGACGACCGCTGCTCTCACGATCCGTCCTCGACGAGGATGATGAAGTCCTCCATCACCGGGTTGGCGAGGAGCCTCTCGCACATCTCCCGGACCCGCGCTACGGCTGTGTCCGCGTCGTCGCCGTCGATTTCGAGCACGATCGACTTGCCGAAGTGGACGGCCTCGACCTCGTCGTATCCGAGATTACGCAGCGCCCGATGCACCGTGGTGCCCTGCGGATCGGACAGGCCGGGTCTGCGGTCGATCTCGACGCGAATTCTCACGTGTACTCGTCGAAGTCGCGGCCGGTGATCGTCTCGTACGCCTCGACATAGCGACGCCTGGTTCCGTCGATGATCTCGAGCGGCAGCCGCGGCGCCGGGGGTGCATGGTCCCATCCCATCGCATCGAGGGCGTCTCGCACGTACTGCTTGTCGAACGACGGGACCGGGCTTCCCGGCGTCCACTCGTCGGCCGGCCAGTAGCGGGAGGAGTCCGGTGTGAGGACCTCGTCGATGAGGATCACCTCGCCGTCGACGAGACCGAACTCGAACTTGGTGTCGGCGAGGATCACGCCTCGCTCGGCGGCGTGGTCGGCGGCGCGGAGGTAGATGTCCATGCTCAGGTCGCGGAGCCGCCGGTAGCGATCGTCGCCCACCAGGGCGCGGGCTCCGGCTTCCGTCAGGTTCTCATCGTGGCCGGTCTCGGCTTTGGTCGCCGGCGTGAAGATGGGCTCGGGGAGCTTGTCGGCCATCCGCAGTCCCGC
>JBFIQU010000193.1:0-4193 GCA_041609395.1 Acidimicrobiia bacterium
GGTTCCAGAAGGTTGAAACAGTCAGAACCCACAGGGCTTTATTCCCGCGCCCTCGGCTGCTCAGAAGGAGGGCTGCGAGGTAGCCGAGGCTGGAAATGACGTTGGGAAAGAACATCGGCAAGAACGCTGAAAAGTCGAGAAAAAAAGAAGATGGTGAAGCCGGTGTTGAGAAGCAGCGCAGCAAACGCAGTCAGATTGAACACCTGTGTGCGCCGCGTCTCCGGACCCTCGTCGCGGAGTGTTCCTGCGTTCGCCACCGCCACGAGCAGATGCCGGAGCCGGTGTACAAGAGCCGCCAAGACCTTCAACTCCTCCCCGGATCTGCTGCCAAACAGCTGGACCGCTGGTTGCGGTCAAGCTAAGCATCAGCATCGCCGGTGCGCCACGCGGTTCACTCCGAACTCGCCGATGCCGGTTCCTTCGAAGACACTCGGGCGTGCCCCGACTCATAGCATGCAGCTCATGACTGATAGCCCGTGGCCGAAGCCGGTAACTGTTGAAGAGATGTACGCCGACTGGGATTGGGACGCTGCGGTTGCCGCAGTTGATCGCAGCCTCGATCCGCGCCCGAGCTCCTCCATGCTCGACATGTTCGGCGCGCTCGGCCCCGGGCCGGACGATGTCGTTCTCGATATCGGCGGCCGCGACGCCCGTCACGGTCTGGAGATGGCCGAGCGGTTCTGGTGCCGGGTGGTCTCGGTCGACCCTGCCGCAGCCAACATCACCGACGGAAAGGCTGCGATCTCCGACCACGAGTACGGCCATCTCGTCGCAGCCGTCCAGGGCTCGATCGAGGCAATCCCGGCCCGGGACGGCGCTTTCGACTTCATCTTCTCTCGCGACATGTTCACCCACGTGTCCGACGCCGACCGCGCCCTCGGCGAATGTGCCCGGGTACTCGCTGCCGGCGGGTTCATGCTGTTGCACCAGGTGTTCGCCACGGATCTGCTGGAGCCGATCGAAGCCGCCCAGGTCTTCGGTCATACGGCATCAGTTCCGGAGCGGTTCTCCGTGAAGGGATTCGAGGAGGCGGCCGGGGCGGCGGGGTGCAGCATCGAGAAGGTCGAGGTCGTGGGATCCGAGTGGAACGAGGCATCCCAGGAGTCGGGCACGGCGCCGAACTACCTCCTGCAGGTGTCGCGCCTCCGCCGCAACAAGGAAGCCCTCGTCGCCGAGATCGGCGAGGTCGCGTACCGCGTCGTCTACGGCAACGCCCTGTGGAGCATCAACCAGATGCTCGGCAAGCTCGAGTCCCGGGTCTACACCCTGCGACGCACCTGAGAACGCAGGTCGCCCGGGATCGAACCTCTTCGTCAGGGCGCATTGGATAGGCTCCGGCGCGATCAAGGAGGAGCATGTGACGTCGATCGGTATCGGGACACTCAAGGGTGCCTGGTTCGCCCGCAACGACGGTTCGGGCTGGGAACTCGACGGCCCGCATCTGAAGGGCTGGCAGATCGGGACCTTCGCCAAAGCTCCGGGCGGTGACCACCTGCTGACGACATCGTCGTCGTGGTACGGCGCCGCCGTTCATCGCAGCCCCGATATGGGCGAGTGGACCCAGGTCGTCGACGGCCCGTCTTACGGCGAGAACGGGGATCGCAAACTCGAAGCCATCTGGACCATTCACCGCAGCGGCGACAGCCTCTTCGCCGGGGTCGCCGAAGCCGGCTTGTTTCGCAGCGACGACGACGCCACGACCTGGCACCCTGTCGAGTCATTCAACGAGCACGAGACCCGGCCCGGATGGGAGCCCGGCTTCGGGGGCCTGGCCGCCCATCGCATCCTGCAGGATCCACAGAACCTGGAACGCATGTGGGTCGGGGTGTCGGCGGTCGGCGTCTTCTACAGCGACGACGGCGGCGAGTCCTGGAAACTGCGCAACGAGGGCGTCCACCGCCCCGGGCCCGGCAACGAGGAGTATCCGGGCATCGGCTACTGCATCCACTGCATCGTCGCCGACCCGGCCGATGCCGACACGATCTGGCGCCAGGACCACACCGGCGTCTACCGAACCACCGACGGCGCCCAGACCTGGCATCGGATCGAGAACGGCCTCCCGGCAGGCTTCGGCTTCCCCATCGTGCGCGACGCTGCGTCCGGGGCGCTCTTCGTGATCCCTCTCGAGTCAGACCAGTACCGGCTGCCGGTCGACGGGAAGTTCCGTGTCTATCGATCGACCGACGGCGGCGACTCGTGGCACGAGTCGGGGACCGGCATGCCCGACGTCCCCACCTACACCGGAGTGCTGCGAGACGCCATGGACACCGACGGCGACGGCGGCGTGTTCTTCGGCACGACCGGCGGCGACGTGTGGGCGACGCAGGACGGCGGCGACCACTGGGAGAAGCTCCCCGGCATGTTCCCCCGCATCAACACCGTCAAGGTCATCGAGGAGTGACGGTCACCGTCACCATCCCCAAGATGCTGGCCGAATTGGTCAAGAGCGAGCGGTCGATCACCGTCGAAGGCGGATCGGTGCGGGAAGTCCTCGACGGCCTGTTCGCCGTGCACCCGGAACTGCGGGTCCACGTCCTCGACGAAACCGGCACGGTGCGGCCCCACGTGTCGTGCTTTCACAACGACCGCGCCGTTGGGTCTCTCGACGAGTCGGTTGCCGACGGTGATACGGTGCTGATCCTGCAAGCGGTGAGCGGAGGAGCGCGATGAAATCGGAAGCAGCAACGGTCGACGCCTACCTGGACTCGCTCCCGCCGGAGCGCCGGGAGGCCATCGAAGCCGTGCGGCGAGTGGTCCTCGACAACCTTCCCGAGGGCTACGAGGAGTCGATGAACTGGGGCATGATCTCCTACGAGATCCCCCTCGAGCGCTATCCGACCACCTACAACAAAAAGCCGCTCGGCTACGCCGCTCTCGCCTCACAGAAGAACTACATGACGCTGTATCTCATGGCCATCTACGCCGACGAGGACACCGCCGCCGATTTCGAGAAGCGATACCGCGCCACCGGCAAACGCTACGACGTCGGCAAGTCCTGCGTCCGCTTCCGTTCCCTCGACGACCTCCCCCTCGACCTCATCGCCGAAACCATCGCCTCGACCTCGGTAGATCAGTTCATCGAACGATACGAGCGAGCCCGGGCGTAGCCAGTCGCCCGTCCCCGGGCGCCGGTGAGGGTTGCGAAATGAACCCGAACCAGCGCGCGCGACCACTGTGAGTGGGTAGGGTGGCTGGACCGGTCGGCACACCGACGCACACGGGGAAAAAGGGGAGGATTCGAATGAAAAGGAACAAACGACTGTGGGCGGTTCTCACCGTCGCCGGCATGGTGGCAGCCTTGCTGCCCTTCGTGCTGGCTCCTGCCGCCGGAGCCAAGTCCGCCAAGGCGGGTCCGGCATCGGAGGTGCGCTTTGCGACCTTCAACGCGTCGCTGAACCGCTTCAACGCCGGTGACCTGGGCGCCGAGTTGGCTGATCCGGGCAGCGCGCAACCGGACACGATCGCCGAGATCATCCAGCGGGTGCGGCCCGACGTCCTTCTGATCAACGAGTTCGATTTCGACCCGCAGGCTCTCATCGACTTCCAGGCCAACTACCTGAGCGTGCCGCACGGGTCGGCGGCACCGATCTTCTACCCGCACACGTTCATCGCCCCGTCGAATACCGGTATCCCATCTGGATTCGATCTGGACAACAACGATGCGGTCGGTGGCCCCGGGGATGCCTACGGGTTCGGCTTCTTCCCGGGCCAGTTCGGCATGGCGGTGCTGTCGATGTACCCGATCGACTTCGACAATGTACGTACCTTCCAGAACTTCCTGTGGAAGGACATGCCGGGGGCGCTGCTTCCGGACAACCCAGTTACGGCGCCGCCGGCAGATTGGTATTCGCCTGCCGAGCTGGACGTGTTCCGGCTCTCCTCCAAGAGCCACTGGGACGTGCCGATCAAGATTGGGAAAGGCACCGTACACTTCCTCGTCAGCCACCCCACCCCGCCCGTTTTCGATGGGCCCGAGGATCGCAACGGCACGAGAAACCACGACGAGATCCGGTTTTGGGCGGACTACGTGCACCCGTCGAAGAGCGGGTACATCTACGACGACGCCGGGAACTTCGGCGGCCTGGCTGCCAACGCTCTCTTCGTGATCGCGGGAGATCAGAACGCCGATCCATTCGACGGCGACAGCATCCCCGGCGCCATCCAGCAGCTCTTGGACTCGCCGAAGATCAACA
>JBFIQU010000194.1:0-4189 GCA_041609395.1 Acidimicrobiia bacterium
TAGGAGTCTGGGCCGTGTCTCAGTCCCAGTGTGGCTGATCGTCCTCTCAGACCAGCTACCCGTCTTTGCCTTGGTGAGCCGTTACCTCACCAACAAGCTGATAGGCCGCGAGGCCATCCCAGAGCAGAATCCATTTCCTCAACCAACCATGCGGTCGGAGGAGGGTATCCGGTATTAATCCAGGTTTCCCTGGGCTATCCCGGTCTCCGGGGCAGGTTCCTCACGCGTTACTCACCCGTTCGCCACTAGACGTTCCTTCATGGTTACCCAGGAAAGAGGTCTCGTTCGACTTGCATGCATTAGGCACGCCGCCAGCGTTCGTCCTGAGCCAGGATCAAACTCTCCGTCGAAAGATCTGACTCGGCCCGAGGGCCTCGTCGAATCAGTCAGAGAGTTCATGCAGGTGTGGGGCCAAGGCCTTCACCTGCACTGGCATCAGTTGAACGTCGTCCAATCTGATGCGGCGCCGGCCCGAAGACCGACGCGGAATCAAGGGGCCGACGACCGTTCGATCCGAAGATCGGCCGGTCGCGGCTTATTGGCTTTTGACACGCTGTTTAGTTGTCAAGGAGCCCGATTCGGTCTTGCCCACGCGCGCGAACCGCGCACCAGGGGCAAACTCCAAATGTAGTCACCGGCAACCGGCCTCGTCAATCTGGGGAATTTCCCGATCTCGCGACCCGGTGGGGATCCGGTGCGTTCGGCACAGTAACAGAACGCCGCACCCATGCAACTCATTCCCAACCTCGTGCCGTTTTTCGTAGGATGTCGCGACCTCCGAACGGACACGTTCCCGTGCAGCAACCCGCAAACGGCGACTCTGCCCTCCTCTCTGCAGTCCTCGACGCGTCACTCGATGCCGTCGTCGTAATGGATGAGGGGGGCCGGGTCGTCGAGTGGAACAAGGCGGCCGCGCGCATATTCGGGTACACCGCCGAGGAGGCCGTCGGGGAAATCATGGGCGACCTCATCGTCCCGCCGGACTTGCGTGACGCTCACCGCAAAGGGCTGGAGCGATACCTCGAGACCGGGGAGCCGCGGGTGCTTGGCAAGCGGATCGAATTGACGGCAATCGACCGCGAGGGACGGGAGTTCCCGGTCGAGATCGCCATCACCAGGGTCGACCTCGACGGACCGGCGTTGTTCGCCGGAACCATGCGGGACGTCACCTCCAACCAGCGATGGGTCGAGTCGATGCGCACCATGGCCAAGGCAACCCGCGTTCTCGGATCGTCCCTCGACTACGAAGCGACGTTGCAGGAGGTCGCCGATCTCTTCGTGCCCGGGCTGGCCGATTGGTGCACGGTCGATCTGCTCGACGGTATGCGCTTCGAGTCGGTCGCCGTGGCTCACGCCGACCCGGCCAAGGTCGAGATCGTGCGCGCGTTTCGCGATGCGACGGTCCTGACGCTCAACGACGAGATTCCGCTCGCCGCCGCCGTGCGTACCAATCAGCCGGTGTTGCTGCCGGAGATACCGGACGAGCTGATCGATTCCGCCGCTCCGACCCCCGAGGATGCGGCGCGGCTGCGTCAGCTTGGTTTTCGCAGCAGCCTCATCGTGCCGCTACGGGCCCGCGAGCGAATCCTGGGAGCCATCGCGCTCGCCAACTCCGAGTCCCGGCGACGCTTCGACAGCACCGATGCCGATCTCATGACGGAGGTGGCAGAACGAGCCGCCGCCGCGATCGAAAATGCCCGCCTCTACCAGGAGCGCAGCTACATCGCCGAGACCCTGCAGCGGAGCCTCCTCCCTCCCACCCTCACCCGCATCCCGGGCCTCGATGTGGCCGCCGCCTACCACTCGGCGCAGCGTGGCATCGATGTCGGTGGTGACTTCTACGACCTCTTCCGGTTCGACGAGCCCTCCTGGGCAGCCGTCGTCGGCGACGTGCAGGGCAAAGGAGTCCACGCCGCTTCCCTCGTGTCCCTGGCTCGCCACACGCTCCGGGCCGCGGCGCTCACGGCCACCGACCCCGAAAGCGTCGTGCGTCTATTGAACGCGACGCTTCGCCAGCATCAGACCGAACGCTTGCTGACCGCCGCGTTCGCCCTCATCGAACCAACCGCGACCGGGGCGAGAATCGTTGTCGTCGCGGCCGGCCATCCCCCTCCGATCGTGCGGCGTGCCGACGGATCCTGCTTTGCGACGACCGCACGCGGCACCCTGCTCGGAGTGTTCGCCGATGTCCGTCTCGACCGCCATGAATTCGAACTCGAACCGGGGGACGCCCTGCTCATGTACAGCGACGGCGTGGCGGGACGCTTGCAAACGCCGGCCGAAGTCGTCGTCGATCGGTTGCAGCTGATCGCGCCGGGCGCCGATGCGGCCGCTCTCGCCGCCACCGCAGCCGGAAGGCCCGACTGGGGGGAGTCGCCACCCGCGGACGACGTCACAGTCCTGGCGCTGCGGGTGACCGGAGAATCAGGGGACGATCAGTAGCGGGAGGCGGGGGAAGTGCGCGAGCTCTTCGGATACTGATCCCATGCGCGGCACCCCGGAGTCGCTCAGTCCTCGCTCCCCCACCACGAGCAGACTGCAGCCCGTTTCGACCGCCGCCGCGGCCAGTGCCGTCGCCGCGTGGCCCTCGAGGACGAGCGTGGTCGGTGTGATCCCGAACTCGGCGTGGAGGCGGGCCGCCTCCTTCTCAGCGCGTTCCTCGGCTATGCCGAGCGGGATCGGATGGTCGGCCGGTTCGGCGCTCCACGGACTCGCCGGCGCCCCATGCTCGACCGCAACGCACGTCACAACGAGATCGGCCTCGCACTGCGTGGCCAGCCGGGCCGCGTGATCCGCGGCCCGTGCCGCCTCCATCGATCCGTCGGTCCCGACCATGATGCGCGTGTACATGACGCCGCCTCTCTGTGCCGCTACCTGGGTATGTACCAAAGGTCGGGCGCTCGCGGGAGGGACGTTTTTCCCTGCCTTGGAGCCACAAGCTCCTAGCTGCCGTTCACGAGCTCCACGAAGCGGCGTTTTCCCACCTGGAGAACCGATCCGACGAGGGTGCCGCGCGCGATTTCTTCCCCTTCGACGCGCTCACCGTCCAGCTTCACGGCACCCTGGGCGATCATCCGCCGGCCGTCGGACGTCGACGAGACCAGGCCGGTGTCCCGCAGCAGGCCCGGAAGCCACACGGGGTCGGTGTCGTCGATCGTGAAGGTTTCGACGTCCTCGGGGGTCTCCCCTTCACGAAACACGCGATCGAACGCGGCTTCCGCCTCGGGGGCGGCGTCGTCTCCCCAGTAGATGGCGACGATTTCCCGAGCCAGCCGCCGCTTGATGTCCCCCGGGTGCAGCTCACCGGCGGCTACGCGACGTGTGATGTCGGCGGCTTCGTCCTCGCGGTAGCGGGCGGCCAGCACGAAGTACGACTCCATGGCGTCGTCGGGGATCGACATCGCCTTGCCGAACATCTCGGCCGGCTCATCTCGGACCGAGATGTAGTTGCCGTACGACTGGGACATCTTGCGGGTGCCGTCGGTGCCGACGAGGAGGGGTACGGTCACGGCCACCTGGGGTTGCTGGCCGTTGCGGGACTGGATGTCCCTGCCCACGAGGAGGTTCCACAACTGGTCGGCTCCCCCGAGTTCGATGTCGGCCTCGATTGCGACCGAGTCGTAGCCTTGGAGCAACGGATACATCATCTCGATCATCGAAACGGGCTCGTTGGCAGTGAGCCGGTTGGCGAAGTCCTCTCGCTCCAGGATTCGCGACACCGTGACGTTCGAGGTCAGGGTCAGAACGTCTTCCATGCCCATGCTGCCGAGCCACTCCGAGTTGTATCGAATCTCGAGTCGCTCCTCGAGGAGAAGTGGCCGGAGCATCTCCAGACACGAGTCGGCGTATCCGCGAACTTCGGCTGCGGTCAACCGCTGCCGTGTTTCGCTGCGCCCGCTCGGGTCCCCCACCTGCGCAGTGAAGTCACCGATGATGAGCACCGCGACGTGACCCATCTCCTGGAACCGTCGCAACAGATCGAAGACAACCGCCCAGCCCAACGTGACATCCGGCGCCGTCGGGTCGACGCCGAGCTTCACTCGTAACGGGCGGCCCAGCTCCAGCAGCGCCTCGAGTTCGGCCCGGGGGACGACGCGATCGGTGGCACGCAGCAGGTATTCGAGCTGTTCGGGAACCGGTTTCATCATCCTCACGGGCCGGGTGCGCGGAGGTTAGCGACTGGGGTGGA
>JBFIQU010000195.1:0-4116 GCA_041609395.1 Acidimicrobiia bacterium
ATAGCGCCGAGCGGCACATCGAGGAGCGGTTCAGTCACAACCGCCTCAGCGTTCCGTATCGAACCTCACCGCAGTGAAGTTGATGATTGATGGATCACCGACAAGCCCAGATCTCGTCGCCAATCTCGAATCTCGGGGCGCGCTGGGGGCGCGAAACGACACAAGACAACCCCAGACAATTGAAAACGATCAACAACTGCCAGACGACGAGAATCCCCTCGTGAGCAGAGCTTTCGCGCCGATCCGCCGTCGTGGCGGGATAGCAGCGCACCACTTCGAAAACGCCCGGACCGCCCTCTCAAGGCGGTAACGCCGGTTCAAATCCGGTCGGGGCTACCAATCTGAAACTCGTGGGGGTTTTTGCGCGTTCAGAGCGTGAGGCTCGGAGGGTGGCGAGACGCCGCTCTCGGCGCGCCGGTAAGAGCGGGCAACGCGGCATTGAGATACGGGGCCGGGACTGCAGCACGGGGCTCAGGCGCGTTGATCCTTCCTCGCTGCGACGACGACCCAGACGACGATGGCGCCGAGGCCGACCGCGGCCGCGACGACGAGATGAGGTGTCCCGCTGCCGATGTCGAGCCAGGGCTCCTGGATCGCCCGGATGACGTGGGTGAGCGGGTTGTAGTCCGAGATCGTCCGCATTGCGTCCGACATCGCGTCCGGAGGCGGGCCGGCACCGCCGAGGAGGAACATGGGGAGGAAGAGCACCAGGCCGATACCTTGGGCGGCCCGAGCGTTGGGGAGGGCCGTGCCGAGCAGGAACCCGAGCGCGGTGAAGCTCAGCGAGCCGACGACGAAGCCGACAATCGTCCGAGAAAGCGATTCCACCGTGGGGATCCCATACGAGAGGGCGGCGGTGATCAACAGGACGACGGACGCGACGACGATCACGCCGAAGCTCACCCCGACGTGGGCAACTGGGAGCGACCACCGGGGCAGGTGCGACGCCTCGAGACGGCGAAGGATCCCCCGCTCTCGGTACGCGGCGAGGTGAACGGGAAGCATGATGACACCGACCGCGGCGATGACGACACCGAGATAAGCGGCCACGTAGTAGTCGCTCGGCGGCGCGCCCTCGAAAGCGGGGTCGTCAACGTCGAACACGCCACCGAGGACCAGAACCGTGATGACCGGAAGCGCGAAGGTGAAGGCAAGCGCCAGCGGTTCGCGGACGAACAGCTTGGTTTCGACCCAGGCGAGCCGTCGGATGGCCCCGATCATCTGTCACCCTCCATCATCTCCACCAGGGCGTCTTCGAGCGTCCCCTGGCTCACACGGAGGTCGTCGCCGACGGCTCGCTGGGACACGAGTTCGGCGCAGACGTATGCGATCATGCGGCTGGCGCCATGGATCTCGACCCGATCACCGTCACGATCGACACGGTCCACTCCGGCCAGCAGCTCGATGCGCTCTTGCTGGAACGGCTGGCCTGCCCGGAGTCGCAGCGACACTCGCGCCGATCGGGCGTGCCGGTTGATGAGCTCGGCGGGCGTGCCGTTCGCTGCGACCTTCCCGGCACGGAACACCGTGAGCCGGTCGCAGAGAGCCTCTGCCTCATCGGCGAAGTGGGTGACGAGCACCACGGTGGTGCCCTCGTCGCGAACGGCGCGGATGACGTCCCAGGTCTCCCGCCGCGCCGCCGGGTCGAGCCCTTGGGTCAATTCGTCGAGGAACACGACCCGGGGCGAGTTGAGCAGCGCGATCGCGATGAGCAGCCGCTGCTGCTGGCCTCCGGAGAGCCTCGCGTACGGGGTTCGCTGCTTGTCGGCAAGGCCCCATGCCTCGAGGAGATCCGCCGACGGTACGCGGTCGATCGAGAAGAGGTGCATAGCCTCGCGCACCCGGATCCGGTCGGGTAGCGCCGAGTCCTGGAGCTGGCTTCCGACGAGGCGACGCAGCTGCTCCCGCTGACGCGTGGGGTCCAGCCCGCAGAGCCGGATTGTGCCCTCGTCGGGGGTGCGGAGTCCCTGGATGCACTCGACCGCTGTCGTCTTCCCTGCGCCGTTGGCGCCCAGAACACCGAAGATCTCGCCCTCGCGCACCTCGAGATCGATGCCGTCGACGGCCCGCACATCTCGATAGCGCTTGACGAGGCCCTCAACCTGGACGATGGAGCTCATGCCCGCCGTCCCTAGGTGGTCGCGATGACGGGCACGCACCCGCCGTCTTCCAGCACGGTCGCGGTCATGGCGCACCAGCTTCGCAGCGGACTGGCTGAGTGTCCACCGGCGCCGATGCCGGCAGAGGAGTGCAGGGAATTTTTCGGATGCTCACCGCCCGAGCCGTCGGAGGGCAGGTCCAGCTCGTGCTGGACTCCTGCATGGTGAATCTCCGCGATTCGGCTGGGGCGCCTCCAGGGCCCGTCCCGCCTGGGCGATGTATGGCGCCTAGACCTCGCGCTGATTGAGAATGACCACCTGGAGGCCGCTCTCCTTCGGCGGTGTCGCGTCAAAGGGGGTGTTGATCGCGCCCACCCAGGTGATCTGGGCATCACCGGAAAGCTCGGTTGTTGCCACGTTGAGTCCCCCGGGCGAGTCGCAGGCATCTTCAGCGGCCATCCCTCCGGTGATCGACGAGCCGCTGCCGCGAATGTCGATTTGCTCGTGAGCGAGGATCAAGCCGTCGACCTGCGCTCCTCCCCGGAAAATGACGTCGCTACCCGCCACCAGCGTGATGCCGCCCATCGAGGGGTGGCCGATGGTGCTCGACTGGGCGGACAGCCAGATGGTGCCGCCCTCGGAACTGCAGTCGAGGGAGAAGTCCGTGGACGCAGTGATGATGCTGACGGGGCGACGGTTGCCGTTGAATCCGACGATGCCGTCGAAGTCCCCAATTACGAAGTAGACCCCCTCGGGGGTTTCCTTGACGCTGTTGCTCCACCCGTCGGACGTCCGCTTCATGCCCTGGTTGCCGCCATCGGCCGGCGTCACGACGGGTCCGGCGCACGGAGTCCCCGTCGTGTTGGCTTTGTCGGTGTTGGGATGGGCCGGCCCGTAATGGGCGAATCCGTCCGGGCACATGTCGAACCATGAATACTCGTACACCTTCAGCGGATTGACGAGGGGGATGGCGAGCGGCTCTCGGGGGCTCACCGGACACCCGGGACCGGCGTTGTAACCGGAGGAGACGGACTCCTCGCCGCAGCCCTCGATGCTGGTCCAGTCGGCGTCGAGCGAGCCGTTGGCGTGGACGTTGCCGCCGTCCCCGACGATGCTCGAGGATCCCTGGACGGCGATGTTGCCGCCCGACAGGAGCGCGTACTCGGCGACCCAGTTGGTGATGACGGGCGGTGTCTCGATGACCTCGTATTCGGTGACGACGACCCGCGCTTTCCGGTTCTGGTCCCAGTAGTCGGGCGTGTAGCCGACCGAGTAGACCACGTCGGATCCGTCTACTTTGAAGGTGACGGCCTCACCGGTCGGTGCCGCCATGAGAATGCCCGGGTTGCTCCCGACCAGGTCGGACGCGGCCTGCAGGATCTCGCTCTTCGTCGTCAGTGGCGTCGAGTCAGCGACCTCGCTGAAGGTGCCCCCGCGGGATATTTCGTACACGAAATCGTCGATCCCCGCCTCGGCGACGGAGAAGGCGCGTTCCCATTCCCGGTCGCTCACGGTCTGGCTGCTCGTGTTCAGCGCCCGCATGATGATGAGGGCCGATCCGATGACCATGATCATGGAGATCATGGCAACGGTCACCATGGCGAAACCCTCGTCACGGGTGAGATGCGTCCGGCGTCGTCGGTCGAGAGGAACCATGCGCTCTTTTCCCATTGGTGGTCAAAGCCGAATATCGGCACAGAGCGCGCGTTACTTGACTACGTAAAGTGGCAGATGACACTACGGAGTGTGTCTGCGGTCAGGCCCCGCCGTAGACGGGCACCGCGATGCCGTTCATGACTGCCGCCGCCTCCGACGTCAGGAACTCGATCACCGCCGCAATCTCTTCGGGTTTCGGGAAGTTCACATACTCGGCGTAGGGCATGGCTTTGCGAGTGGCTGCCGTATCGATGAGTGCCGGCAATATGGCGTTGACGGTGATGTCGAGTGTGTCGAGTTCCTGCGCCACCGATTTCGCCAGTGCCACGACACCCGCCTTGGCAATGTTGTAGGCGCCTTG
>JBFIQU010000196.1:0-4058 GCA_041609395.1 Acidimicrobiia bacterium
CCCGCCGATTGGGCTACGGCCGTCGCATCGTGCGACGGACCCCAGCTCGTCGTCGCCGGCCCCGGAGCCGGCAAGACCGAGTTTCTGGTGCGCCGGGCCCGCTACCTGCTCGAAGCACAGGCGCGCCCCGAAGAGCTCCTCCTGCTCAGCTTCTCCCGCCGCAGCGCCGCCGGCCTCGGCACCAGGGTTCGAGATGCCGTCACCACCTCGTTCACAGAGCTGCCTGCGCTCACCTTCCATGCTCTCGCCTACCGCCTCTGCGAGGCCTACGGCGGTGAAATCTTCGGCTGGGAGCGACCTCCCCAGCTCCTCACCACGCCCGAGCAGGTCGCCCTCGTCGGTGAGCTCCTGGCGTCCGAAGATCCGTCCGACTGGCCGGACCTCTTCCGTCCGATGCTCCCCACTCGAACCTTCGCCGAAGAGGTGACCGATTTCATCTTGCGCGCACGCGAATACCTCATCGGAACCGACGAACTCGCCGCCATCGCCGCAACGCGCGACGACTGGGATGCCATGCCGGCGTTTCTGGGCCGCTACTCGCAGCTTCTCGAATCCCGCCGGCGCATCGACTACGGAACGCTCCAGGCGAAAGCGGTAGAGCTGCTGTCGCACGATGGCGTCGCAGACCACGTCGCAACCCGGCACCGCTATCTCCTCGTCGACGAGTACCAGGACACAACGGTGGCTCAGGCGACACTCCTGCGGCTTCTCTATCGACCCCACCGCAACATCACCGTCGCCGGTGATCCCTATCAATCGATCTACAGCTTCCGTGGCGCCGAACTCCACAACATCGACGCGTTCCCGGACGCCTTTCCTCATGCCGACGGAGCTCCCGCCCGGCGCCTCGTGCTCACCACCTCGTTCCGGGTACCGACCGCGATCCTCGAGGCGGCGGTCCGGGTCACGGCAGGAGGAGAGCTGCCCGGGTCGGCCGGACCGGTGCAACCGGCTCCCGGCGGCGGCGCCGTCGAGGCGTATGTGTTCAGCCAGCAGTCTCAGGAGGCCGACTGGATCGCCTCCGAAATCGAACGGCTCCACCTCGTCGAGCGGATCCCCTACTCCCGTGTCGCGGTCCTCGTGCGAAGCAAACGCCGCTTCCTTCCCGAACTGCACCGGGCCCTGCGGCGCCGGGGCATCCCGGCCGACCGCTCCAACGAACGGCTGGCCGACCACCCCGCCGTGCGCAGCCTCCTGGATTGCGTCATCGCCGCCACCGAGGACGATCCGGAACGGAGTGCAGCGGTACGACGGTTGCTGCTCGGCTCCCTCTTCGCACTCGAACTCGGCCGGGCCCGGGAACTGGAGCGGACTCGCCTCAGCACCGGCAGCGACTGGAGCACCGTGCTCGGAGGCGACGCAGCGACCCGAGCGCTGGGGCAGTTGCTGGCTGCCCCGGCGTGGGCGAACCAGATGCCGGCCGCCGCCGGATTCTGGGAACTCTGGACGAAGCTTCCACAATTCGGAGCCGTCGCCACCGACACCGAACGCAGCGGGGAACGCGCCGCGCTCAGTTCGCTCAGCCAGGCGTTGCGACGCCTGCAGGAGCGCGATCCGGTGGCGACGCTCTCGGACTACGTCGCCTGGGTAGAGGACGACGCCTTCGAAGCTACGCCACTCCTTGCGTTCCATGGCGACGCCGGCGATCAAGTGACGATCACCACGCTGCATCAGGGGAAAGGGCTCGACTTCGACACCGTGTTCATCGCCGACGCGGTCGAGGGCGTCTTTCCCGACCTGCGGGCCCGTGAATCGATTCTCCGCACCCGTCGCCTGTCGATGACCCAACCCGAATCCCGCGAGGAATACCTCCACTTCCGATTGCAGGAGGAAATGCGGCTCGCCTACACGGCCATGTGCCGCGCAGGTCGTCGCGTCGTTTGGACCGCTACGGAATCGGGACTCGACGAGGAAAAGGCCGCCCCGAGCCGGTTCCTGTTCACGGTTGCCAACGGCTCGAACGTCGGACCCCCGTCTGCGGCCGGGACCCCCCGCCTCGTCACACCGCTCGAGGTCGAGGCACATCTCCGCACCACCGCAGGCGACCCGCATCAACCGGCCGCGCGGCGCCTGGCGGCGGTCCATGCCCTGCTCCAAGGGCCCGACCACGGCCTGCGCCCACCCGCGACCTTCAGCGGAATCCTCGAACGCGGGAGCGACGCCGGGCTGGTCCCGGGAGGCTCACCGTTGAGCCCGTCGCAGGCCGAGACGTATCTCGCATGTCCGCGCCGCTACGCCCTCGAGCGGCGGCTGCGCATCGGAGACGACACGTCGATCTACGCGACCTTCGGAAGCCTCATCCACGACGTCCTCGAACAGGTGGAGCGGGCGGCCATGGACCGGGGCGACCCGCATGCCGACCAAGCCGAGGCCCTGTCCATGCTCGACGACCATTGGGATCCCGGGCTCTTCGGAGGCGAACCATGGGCGTCGTCGTGGCTGCGGCGCGGCCGGGACGCCCTCGAGCGGCTCTACGGCGGCTGGCCCAGCGCCGGGACGCCCATCGGCCTCGAGACCGATCTCGAACTCGAGATCGACGGCAGACTGTGGAAGGGAAGGGCCGACCGAATCGAGCGAGTGTCCGACGGCTTGAAGGTGGTCGACTACAAGACATCGCGCAACCCCGTCTACAAGAAGGATGCGGCGGTTTCGGTGCAGCTCGCCTTCTATGCAATGGCGGTTCAGCACTCTCCCGTCGGCGGGGTCGAGCCGGTGACGGCGGCTGAGTTCTGGTACCCGGCGGCCCCGACGAAGAACGTCACGATCCGGGCCTTCGACCTCGCCCGCTTCGACGAGGCCCGCGAGTTGATGGCCTCGGCTGCGGTGGGCATCGAGACGGAGGAGTGGGAGCCGCGGCCGTCCAGCAGCTGCTCCGGGTGTCACGTCCGCCTGCTCTGCCCGGCGTGGCCCGAAGGCATAGAGGCCTTCCGCTCGTGACCGGGTCTATCCGCCTCAGTGACGAGCAACAGTCGGTCGTCGACTTCGGGCTGCTCCCGCTGCGGGTATCGGCAGGTGCCGGCAGCGGCAAGACGACCACCATGGCCTACCGGCTGGCGTCTCTCATAGATCGCTTTGACGTTCCTCCCGAGACGGCTCTCGGGATCACGTTCACGAACAAAGCCGCCGAGGAGCTGTCGCAGCGACTCCGGGAGCGGCTCCCCGAGCTGGCAGCTGCAGGCCGCGAGGTGGAAGTCGCCACGTACCACGGATTCGCCCACGGCATCCTGCGCGAGTTCGGTGCTGCCATCGGCGTCGAGCGCAGCACGACCCTCATCACGCCCGGGTATACGCGCCAGCTCATCCACGACGCGATGCATCGCACTGGAGACCTCGGCCTCGATCTCACCGGCCCCGGCCGCCGCGCCCAGGAGGTGGCGCTGCTGTACGCCCAGCTCAGCGACAACTTGCTGCGAGCCGAACGATGCCTCGCCACCCCTGCCGACGAAACCGAGGAAACCCGTCAGGCGATGCTGCAGGTGCTCGTTGCGTATCAGGATCGGAAACGCGAGCTCGGCGTCGTCGATTACGCCGACCTGATCATCGGCGCGTTCGACGTCGTCACGCAGCGGCCCGACATCTCGCGGCGCATCCGGGAGCGATACCGGGTCGTCCTCCTCGATGAGTACCAGGACACCAACCCGGCGCAGCGCGAGCTGCTGCGCACCGTCTTCGACGGGGGCTTTCCGGTCACGGCCGTCGGCGACCCGGACCAGACGATCTACGAATGGCGCGGAGCCTCGCTCCAGAACTTCGAAGGATTCCGAACGCACTTCCCCAACCCCGACGGTTCAGCGGCTGCCGACCGCACCCTCTCGATGAACCGGCGCTCGGACATCCTCATCCTCGACGTGGCCAATGCCGTGCGCCGGAAGATCGGGACATCGACGGGCCCGGACCGGCTCGTCCCTCGGGAAGAAGCGGAGGATGGAACCCTCACCGCCGCATGGTTCAACACCGCTCCGGAGGAAGCGGAGTGGATGGCGCAGGAGGTCCGGCGACTCCACGACGACAACGGCATCCCATGGCGCGACATGGCCGTGCTGTTCCGCGCCGGCCGC
>JBFIQU010000197.1:0-4052 GCA_041609395.1 Acidimicrobiia bacterium
ACCTCGACACCGCCGTTCTCGCCGCACGGCGGCCGGATGTCGGCGGCACCCAATCGCTCTGTGGCGTGTGTGCCGTATCCATCGACGCCGTCGATCGGGCGTTGTGCTCGATGCCGGCGACGACACGGGTCGTGGACTCGAATCCGACGACACTGGGGGACGTACTCGACTCGATTACGCATATCGGCGCCGCGGTGCGGGCCGAGGTGCAGAGCCGCCATGTTGTCGATCGCCTGTGGAGACGGATCGAGGCGGTCGCGGCCGCAATCGGGTCGCGACCCCGGCCCCGGGTGGCAGTTGTGGAGTGGCCCGATCCCGTGTTTGCGCCCGGCCACTGGATTCCCGGGATGGTCACGGCTGCAGGCGGGATCAACGTGATCGGCACCCCCGGCACCGCCTCGCACCGGATCCCGATGGAGACCCTGGTCGAGGCTCGCCCCGACATGATCGTTCTGGCCTTCTGTGGGTTCGGTCTCCATGAAACGCAGCTCCGCCTCCGCGAACTCGCCGCGCTCGACGGTTGGAGCGATGCCGTCCGTCATGCCCGCCTCATTGCCGTCGACGGATCGGCGTTCTTCTCCCGTCCCGGCCCGCGGCTCATCGACGGGATCGAGCTGCTCGCCTGGGTACTGCACCGGCCCCACCAGCTTCGGCCGCCGGTACGCCGCGGCGCCGAACTCATCGAAGCGGGATGGGTGGACGTTGCGTCGTACGCCCCGGCCACCGCCGCCTTGTAAGAACTGCATTCGCCGATGGTCTCATCTGGGTGAACGCTGACTCCACGGCGATCCCCACCGGAGGCGTCACTCCATTCATCGAGTCGATGCAGCGGCGTGACGACACCTTTGCACCATCGCTGCCTCACCTGCACCCATCGCTACGGAATCGGTACGACGCCCTGGTCGCCGAGCTGGAACACTGCCCCCGGCCCGCGGTGGCCGTCGTCGAACAGTTCTACCTCTTGCAGACGCCGCGGCCGTGGGTTCCCTCGATCGTGGCCGCAGTGCATGCCCGCAACGTGTTCGGCGACCCGTGGAGTCCGCCGCGGCCGGCATCGCTGACCGAGATCGTCGCCGCACGTCCCGACGTCATCGTGTTCGCTGTGCCCGATGCCGACCTCTACCGGACCCAGATCCACATCGGTCGGCTGTTGCAGAACAAGGAGTGGAACGAGGCGATGACGGACCGCCGTCTCATCGCCCTCGATGGAGGCCATGCTCTCCACCGGGCCGGCCCCGAGCTCATGGCCTCGCTCGAACTCCTGGCGTGGGCGCTGCACCGCCCGCACGAGTCGCTACGGCCGGACCCGGCGCGAGGCGCCGAACGTGTAGGCACCGGATGGCGCGATCTCGCAGGATTCGAAGTCGTCGACCGGGCCGCCGGCTCGACCGGCAGCGGTGACCGGCGCGATACATCGCCCTCGACTCATCCGTCGACGGCAGACGGCAACCGGAACTGAGTCTCGTAGAGCTCTGCATACAGACCGCCGGCGGCGACGAGTTCCTCATGGGTTCCGGACTCCACGATCCGGCCGTCATCGAGCACCAGAATCTGATCTGCCGCCAGGATCGTCGACAAGCGGTGCGCGATGACGATCGACGTACGACCTGCGAGCAACGTCTCGAAGGCTTCCTGGATGAGGGATTCGGACCTGGCGTCGAGATGGGAGGTTGCCTCGTCCAGAATCAGCACCGTTGGATCCTTGAGCAGGACCCGGGCAATGGCGACTCGTTGCTTCTCGCCTCCCGACAGCCGGTAGCCGCGCTCGCCGACCACCGTGTCGTACCCGGCCGGTAGCGAGGCGATGAACTCGTGGATGTTCGCCGCCCGGCACGCCGCCTCGACTTCAGCATCCGTCGCATCCCCTCGGGCGTACCGGAGGTTGGTGGCAATCGTGTCGTGGAACAGGTACGTCTCCTGAGTCACGACACCAATCGTCGCGGCCAGGGTGTCGAACGACAGGGCCCGCACATCCTGTCCGTCCAGAAACACCGCTCCGGACGTCACGTCGTAGAGCCGGGGCACCAGATATGTGATGGTGGTCTTGCCCGCACCCGAGGGCCCTACGAGTGCCGTCAGCGACCCCGCCGGGACCGTGAACGAGACATCGGACAGCGCCAGCTCCCTGGTACCGGCGGGCACGAGGTCGCCCGACGCGTCGAGATGGGCGTCTGCGGGCACGCTCCAGGAGAAGCGGCGCACCCGATCCAGTCCCGACTGCGAATCGGCATAGCTGAACGACACCCGCTCGAAGCGAACCTCCCCGGCCGGCGCGGGCAGGGGGATCGGGTGGGCGGGTTCCTCGATCCCGTGCGGAAGGTCGAGAACCTCGAACACGCGCTCGAATGACACGAGAGACGTGGCGAACTCAACCCGTGCGTTGGACAGCGCCGACAGCGGCCCATAGAGCTGTGCGAGGTAGGCGCCCAGCGCCACGATCGTGCCGATGGTGATCGATCCGCGGATCACGAGCACGGCTCCGAACCAAAACACGGCTGCGGTACCGAGCGCGCTGACGAGACCGAGGCCCATGAAGAACCAGCGCCCGATCAACGCCCGCCGGATGCCGAGGTCGCGAACTTCGGCCGCCTCGTCTCCAAATCGACGGCCCTCGTGCTCGGCTCTCCCGAACAGCTTCACGAGAAGTGCGCCCGAAACGTTGAGCGTCTCGTTGAGTGTGGCATTCATGCGGGCGTTGCGTTCCATCTGTTCCCGTGTGACGCTCCGCAGCACTCGACCGACGCGCCGGGACGCAATGATGAACAGCGGAAGGATCGCGACCGACAGGACCGTCAGCCGCCATTCCAGGCCGGTCATGATGATCAGCGTGGCCACGACGGAGACGACGTTCGAGGCAATCGTGACGAAGGTGCCGGTGATCGCGGACTGCGCTCCGACCACGTCGTTGTTGAGGCGCGACATGAGTTCCCCGGTCCGGGTGGCAGTGAAGAACGCCAGCGGCATGCGCTGCAGATGGTCGAACAGCCGCCGTCTGAGATCGAAGATGATGCCTTCACCGATGGACGCCGATGCCCAGCGCTGGGCTACGCCGAAGATGCCGTTGAGAAGCGGTACCGCCACCATTCCCAGGCCGAGGACCGTGACCCGGCCGATGTTCTCGGCCGGGATGGCGCGGTCGATGAGGTCGCGCATCAGCAGTGGCGGGGCGAGTGACAGAACCGAGATCACGACGATCGTGACGAGGACCAAGCCCAGCAGCCGCCGGTAGGGCCGGGCATACGCAGCGACCCGACCGAGGAGGGCGCGGTCGAAGGTGGGTCGATCCTGCTCTTCGTCGTACCGGATGTACGACCACCAGCCGCCGGAATGAAACATCACGATCTCCTTGCCCGCCGTGGGAGGTTATACGCCGCGACCGGCAATCAAAGCGTCACGGAGCGACCGGCGGTGCCAGCTGGAACGTCGACAAGGGTCGCATGTTCTCTGCCATATGCCAGCAGAGTGCCTCGTCGACGTTGGCCCGGCAGAACAGCTCGTAGCGGTAGCCGGCGGCCGACCACGTCAGACTCCGACCTTCCTCGACTTCGAATGCCGCAATGTCGACGGTTTCCGCGTCGTCGGCGACGCCGACCCGCAGCACCGCCAACTGCCCGATGTCGCGACCGACCGAGTACGGAATCGTGTTCCACAGCCCGAAGGCAGCCGCAGTGTCGGCATCGAGCGTTCCCGATTGGACGTCGAACACGAGCTGGCTGGAGACATACCCGACGTCATCCGGAACCGTCTCCGGGAAATCGACGCCGGGCAGCACGACGGCGATCTCGACCGGGCTCGCCTGGATGAAACGATTGACACCGTCACCGCGCTGCCACACCCTCGTCAGAACCACGGCCTGCGAGACCGGGGGTTCGTCGGCGGTCTGGTTGATCCATACGAGGTCGCCGGCACGACGCAGTGGGAGCGTCCGCGCCCCGCCGGGATCCTCCACCACGATGGTGGTCGAGGTCGTGACATCTCCGTGCACGACCTCGCGCGACAGCTCCCCGACGCTTCCCAGCGGTCGGTCGCCGCACCCACCGAGCATCACGGTG
>JBFIQU010000198.1:0-4047 GCA_041609395.1 Acidimicrobiia bacterium
CGCGAAACCCCCGGCGGATCAGCCGATCCGCGATGACGCTGGTAGTCCCGATGCGACCGTTCCCGTTCAGCAGTTCGATCCGGGGACGATCGCCACCCGGCCTCAAGTCGAGGTGAGAGAACCGCTGCTGGACGAACGAACCCTCGACGTCGGACGACAAGGCGAACCGTTCCGCCGAATTTCCAATCGAGACGCGGGTGACCGGGAGAACCGAGATGATCCGGCCCTCGTCGGCGGCGATCCGGGCCAACAGCCCGGTCGTTGCCTCCTCGGGTGCGGTCGAGATCCGGGCCAACCGTTCCGGGACCGACGGGTCGTCGGCGATCTGATTGAACACTGCCTCCCACACGGCTCCCTGCCGTCTGATCCATGTCAGCTCGTCATCGGTTCCCTGGGTCACCAGGAGAGACTCCGCCATCGATGCCGGCCATAGAGATACCCCGGTACGAGCGAGAACGGTCTCATCGGCGCCCTCGGCGATGACGAGCGGCGTAGGGAGATCCACGAGGATATCGCCGCCGAGAACCGCCTCGAGGTCGCGGGGGTTGAGCAGGATGGTCCCATCGATGCGGGCCCCGATCAGGTTCATGAGCGTCGTTGCGGCGAGCCCGGGACCATCGAAGACGGTGGTCTCGGCAAGCGTGAAATCGCCGTAACCGGGCAGAATCGCAAGCAAACTCGGCGGCACGAGCACGACCGTCGCTTCGTTGGCGGAGTCGACCGTTACGACGGCGAAGGCAACGCCGCGATCGGCGGCGTCGGTTGCTATCAGCAGCAGCGACTCCGCTCCATCGAGCTGAAGCTGGGCGGCCAGTTGCTCCTCGGGTATGCGCTCGGCCTCTTCGGCGAGGGCGCTGGTCCAGTCGGTCCAGGCAGCACCAACGGCCGTTGCGCCATCCCCCATCGTTCCGGCCACCGCCCCCACACCGTCACCAAGCGCTCCGACGACGGCTGCGGTGCCGGTGCGCACCGTGCGACCGACCGGTGGACCGAGCGCGATCCCGACCCAAATGATCGCGGCAGCCGATACCGCCACGAGCAGTGTCATGGCGAACGCCCACATACGGCGCGTCGCGTCCGATTCGCCGGCGTCGGCGGCGTCGTCGACATTGAGTTCGCGATCGCGGTCGTCAATCGTCTGCATAGACCTCGTGCTCCTCGATGTACTTCCAGACCGGATCCCTCACCAGAAACCGCAAGCTCTTGCCGCGACGCGCCCAGGCCCGCAGCGTCGTTCCCGATATCGAGACGAGCGGCGTGTCGAGCCAGCGCGGCGCCACACTCAGGGCTTCGTCGATCTCGGCGTCTGCCACCCCGGGCCGGCGCATGACGGCTACCTCGGCACGTGCCATGACGTGTTCCCACCGGTGCCAGCTGCGGATGCCGCGCGCGGCGTCCGCACCCAGAATCAACACGAGGTCCTCGTCATCCGGGAACGTTGCGAGCGTGTCGACGGTGTACGTCCAACCGTCGCGGCGGACCTCGCGGTCGTCCGCCTCGAAGTAATCGACGTCTGCCACAGCAAGTTGGGTCATGTTCCAGCGATGCTCCGGTGCCGAGACCTTCTTTCCGGCTTTCTGCCACGGTGCGCCGGCAGGCAGGAACGTCACGACATCGAGAGCGAGGTCGCGATACGCAGCTTCGCCGGCCATCAAATGGGCGACGTGCGGCGGGTCGAAAGTGCCCCCGAGGATCCCACGACGCACGCCGATGAGCATAGGAACGGTCGGACGCGATCCACGGTATTGGCAGCAGCCGCAGGGCACGGGTCACCTCACGACAGACCAGGAGACGGAGCGGATCGACATACCGGCTTCCGACACGCATCGACCAGTGGAGTGCCGATCGTCCGTGGTCGACTCCGGAGCGCCCGATCGTCGCCCCTCCGGCAACGGCGTCGCCGCGGACAACGACCATCCCGGAAAGGTGGGAATACGACGTGCGCACTCCGCCGCCGTGGTCGACCGTGACCGTCCGCATCCCGGCGACCTCACCGGCGAAGGCGACAACGCCGGGCAACGTCGCCCGCACGCCGGTACCGACCGGAACCGCCATATCGACTCCCCAGTGCCCACCGAACCCGGGCCCGGGCGCGAAGCCACGTACGACGGGTCCGTCGACCGGGGGGACGGCACCGATACACGACTGGGGAAGACCGAACGTCAGCAGCAGGACCAGGGCAAACACAGACTCACCGGACACCGCACCGCCGCGAGCAAGGTATCAAGCGGCTACGACGAGGACGAGGCCTCCGCCGTTCGGATCGCACGCCACACCTTCTCCGGGAGCAGCGGAATATCGATGTGCTCCACCCCGAAGGGACGCAGCGCATCGAGGACGGCGTTGACGATGGCCGGCGGAATCCCGATGGTCCCGGCCTCACCGACACCCTTGACTCCCAACGGGTTGTTGGGACTCGGGGTGACCGTGGAGTCGAGCCGGAAGGGCGGCAGGCCGGCTGCGGCCGGCATGAGATAGTCCATGAACGACGACGTGAGGAGGTTGCCGGCATCGTCATAGACCACCTGTTCGGCCAGCGCCTGACCGATGCCCTGGGCCAGACCACCGTGACGCTGACCGATGGCAATCATCGGATTGACCACGACCCCGATGTCGTCGACCGCCCAGACCTGCTCGAGATCGATCGTGCCGAGATCCCGGTCGATGGTCACAACCGCCAGATGCATGCCGAACGGGAACGTGATGCCCGGGGATTCGTGAACGTATTCGATTTCGAGTCCCGGGGATTCGCCCTCGGGCATCCGGGCGGAATCCTGAGCGGCCGCCGCCACCTCTTCGAACGAAAAGCCGGTCCCGGGAGCACCGCCGACCTCGACCCGCCCGCCGCGGAACACGATGTCGACGGCGTCGGCCTCGAGGAGGTGGGCCGCCACCCGCCGCATCTTGTCGGCGACTTCCCGTGCGGCCCCCACCGCCGCAGAGCCTCCGTGCGCCAGCGATCTCGACCCCGACGTGCCGTAGCCCCACCCCACCCGGTCGGTATCGCCCTGAACCACTTCGATACGAGCCGGATCGAGCCCAAACTCCGTAGCCACGAGCTGGGCGAAGGTCGTACGGTGCCCCTGGCCGTGATCAAGGGTGCCAACTCGAGCCTCGACGGCGCCATCTCCATCGACGCACACCACGGCCTTCTCGGAGCGCTCGAACGCGGTCGACTCGACGAAGGCTCCGAGGCCGATGCCCATGATCCCGCCCTCGGCACGAACCTCGGCCTGCCGGCGCCGCAGGCCCGCGTAGCCGGACACGTCGAGCAGCTTGTCGAGTGCCCCGAAATAGTCACCGGAGTCGTAGACGGCGCCGCCGGGCGACTCGAACGGGAACTCACTGACGAAATTGCGCCGCCGCACCTCGGCGGGATCGATTCCGGCGGCGACCGCAATCCGGTCCATGATCAGTTCGATGGTCAGTGTCGCCTCCGGACGGCCCGCCCCGCGATAGATGCCGCGCGGGGCCCGGTTGGTGAACACCCCACGCTGCCTCCATGCATAGAGCGGAATGTCGTAGTTGCCGGTCCCGACTCGAGGCGTGTACGGGGGGCCGGATAGATAGCGTTTGCGTGCTCCAATGTCGACGAGGCTGTCGACCCAGAGGCCAAGAAGCCGGCCGTCCCGGTCGGCTACTGCCTTGTAGCGGTGGCGCTGGGCGCGACCGTGGCCGATCGTCTGGAAGTGCTCGCGACGCCCCTCGACCCACCTCACGGGGGACCCGAGACGACGCGCCGCCTCGACGGCGAGGAGCTCCTCTTCGGCGAGGTCGAACTTGGAACCGAAGGCACCACCCATGTCGGGGACCACCACACGAACTGCCTTGCGATCGAGATCCAGGGCCCAGGCCAGCTCATCGGCCATCAGGGCCGGCGCCTGGGTCCCCAGAGACAGCACGAGCCGCCCGTCTTCCCACACCGCGATACAGCCGCGCGTCTCCAGTGGGGCAGGCACGACCCGGGGATGGTCGACGGTTCCCTCGACCACGATGGCTCCGTCGAGGGCATCGATCTCCGCCTTGTCACCGTCGCTGCGGTCGAAG
>JBFIQU010000199.1:0-3931 GCA_041609395.1 Acidimicrobiia bacterium
ACCGGCTTGCCGGACGATCCTCAGACCGAGGACTGCGACGAGTCGACGGTGTGGAACCAGGGACCGTCGAGCGGTCGCAACGAGTTCACCGAACGGTTCGGGGAGCTACTCGGGCAGCTGGAGCGAACGATCGACCGCGAGCAGCAACTCCTGATCATCCAGGAGCTGGAGACGATCCTGGCCGAACGCACGGTCCTGATCCCCCTATATCTGCGGCCGACGGGTTATGCGGTGAGGTCGGACATCGTGGGTGGCGTCGGCTTCGAAGTCGCCTCGGGCCTTCAGCCGATCTTCTGGAACCTGGAGCAGTGGTATCTCGAGCAGCCCCAGCCGGGCACCTAGGGTCGGTCCGGCTCGGCGCTCTCACCACCAGGCGAAGATGTTTTGTGATATCTGTCGGTGGTTGGTGATACAATCGAACACATGTTCGACAGCGATAGTGCAGCTACCCCCGAACCCATCCCGGCCGGCCTCGACGAGATGAAGCCCGGGCCGGTACTGGGTGCTCTCCTGTCATCGATCGATGTGCGGTCGCTCTCGGGCCACGATCGGGTCGTCGTGCTCAGGGCCATGCAGAGGATGGCATCGCACTATCAGGCAATGACCTTTGACAGCATGGCCTCGATCTCCGAGCACTTCACCGATATCGCCGACGAGGAGGTCGCTCACGACGCCGCTGCGGCTGAGATCCGGGTCGCACTCAGGCTGACCCGACGTGCGTCGGACGCCGACCTGGCGTTCGCCACCGACCTCCGCGAACGCCTCCCGGCGGTGTGGGCAGCGTTGGCTTCAGGCGACATCGACGTCCGACGCGCCCGCACGATCGCAGGCGGTACCGAACATCTCTCCGATGCTGCCGCCGCCGAAGTAGTTGGTCGCGTGATCAACGCTGCTCCCGGGCTCACAACCGGTCAGCTGGCGGCGCGGGTTCGGCGTTTGTGCATCGAGACGGCTCCGAATGAAGCGAAGCGACGCTACCGGTTCGCCGTCGAAGGACGGCGGGTCGTCGCCGAGCAAATGCCTGCCGGTACCTGCAACCTCTTCGGGTTCCACCTTCCTCCCCATCGAGTGGCCGCCGCGACTCGACGAATCAACCGCCTGGCCAGAGAACTGCGGCGTGATGGCGAAGAGAGGACGATGGATCAGCTTCGCGCCGACGTCTTCATCGACCTGCTGCTCGGGGAATCGACGCAGGGCACAGGTGCCGTCGTCGACATCCACGTCGACCTCGCCACCCTGGCCGATCTGACCGAACAACCCGGCGAGCTTGCCGGTTACGGCCCCGTAGTCGCCGATATCGCCCGCCAGGTGGCCGGGATGCAGGAGCGCGCGGAATGGCGTTTCACGGTCACCGATCCGGCCGGCGGGTGGCCGATGCTCACCGGCACGACGAGACGCCGACCCGACGCCGGCCAGCGACGAACCGTGCAGTCGAGAGACCGCAGCTGCATCTTTCCCGGTTGCCGCATGCCGGCATTGCAGTCCGATCTCGATCACACGACGCCGTGGGCGGAGAGCCGCCAGACGTCGGTTGAGGACCTCGCTCCCTGCTGCCGCCACGACCACGTCCGGGTACGGCATGGGGCCGGCTGGACCTATGCGCCGCGCGACGACGGGGACTACATATGGACCAGCCCGCTCGGCCATCGCTACACGACGAGCGGTACCCCGCCGTGATCAGTCCGGGCAGGGCCCCCGCAGGAACGTCTCGCATTCGGTATCTGTCAACGACCTGGGCACTCTTTCCAGAGCGAGCTCGACCAGCGCACTTGCGTCGAGCAGATAGGTCCGGGTGACCCCGTCCGCAGATGCTGCGAGCAGCGCAGTGCCGTCGGCGATGAACTGCACTCCCCCGACGTCGCCCGCCTGCGCCTGCAACGTGAGCAGCTGCGTCGCGGTCGCAACGTCCCAGACCCGAACGGTGTCGTCTTCACCGCCGCTGGCGACCGTCGAACCGTCGGCGCTGATCGCCACGCTGAGCACGTTCCCCTGATGACCGGCGAAGACGCGCGGCTCGGCACTACCCGCGAGCACAGCATCGACATCCCAAACCTTGACGGTGTCGTCGGCGCCGGCACTCACCAGACGCCCGCCGTCCGAATCGAACACGAGGTCGGCGACCCCGCCGGAGTGCGCATCGATCGACGCCCGCTCGGTGTAGGACGTCATGTCCCACAAACGGATCACACCATCATCGTCGCCGGTCGCCAGCAGCGTGCCGTCCGGGCGGAACGCCGCCGCCTCGACAAACGAATCGTGTCCCTCGAGCCCGGCGAGCGCTTCGCCGCTGGCCCGCCACACTTCGACGGTCACACCGCCGCGCGTTCCCGCAACGAGCGAACCGTCGCTCGAGATCGCCACCGCGCCGGACCGGGTCTCGAGGCCCGAGATGCCCGTCGACAAGAAGAGCGTTGCCACCTGGTTCCCCGCTGAATCCCACACGACGAGCGATGCCGGACCGGACGTGGCGAAGCGGTCGCCTCCGGTCGCGACCTTGCCGATCGTCGAGCGCTCGTGCCGGAGTTCGGCGACGAGCGCGCCGTCGATGGTCCACAGTTGAGCATCACCTGTCGCTGTGATGACGGTATCGCCGAGAGCCGACACGGCGACGTCGGTCGTCGGGAGGCCGACGCCGAACGTGGTCCCTTCCCGCGATCCTGCCGGCGAGATATCCCAGCCCACCGAGCCCCAGACGCCGGACGCCACCGCCCGGTCGATCGACACCGCCAGATCATCGATCGGCCCGAGCGCGCCACCCAGCCGGGTGATCTCGCGGGCAGCGACTACGTCCCACAAGAACACGACACCGTCTTCGCCGGCCGAGACGAGCACGACCGGATCGCTCGCCGGTACGAAGCCGACCGCCGTCACCGGCCCTGCATGGCCCGCGAAGGTGATCGGATCATCACCCGACCTGACGACCACGACCGAACCTTCCCCGGTGCCCGCTGCAATCCACCGACCGTCGGCTGTGATGCCGGCCGAGGGACTGCCTCCGCTGCCTATTTCGATATCGAGCGGCACGTACTCATCCCCTTCCCGCTCCCGAACCGAAACACCTGCGAAGCCCGATCCGTAGGCGACCCGGTTGGCATCCCGGGTCACGGCCGCGCCGACGGAGTCCCCGCTATGAGCCTCCGATAGAAGCAGCGCCCCGGTCTCTAGATCCCACAGGCGGACCCGCCCGTCATCACTGCTGGTCACGACAAGGCGGTCGCCCTCGCCGCCGAACGAGAGATGCCGGATCGCGGCGTCGTGAGCACCGTCGATTCCGCCCGATCGCGTAAGACCCGTTGCCGCATCGAGCACTGCGACGTCTCCGGACTCGGTGCCGATCGCCATCCGGTCACCGGTTGCGTCGATGGCGATCGACGCGGTTCCCTCCGGGGCAGGAACCGTTCGCGTTTCGGTGCCGTTGCGGTCGAGCAATGCGATACCGGCAGGGGTCAGCACGGCGATCACGTCTCCGTTACCGGACGTCGCCGCCGCAATGCCCTCTGACCTGAACACGATGCGTTGGGCGGCCAGCGCACGATGCAAGGCGTCGGCGACCTCGGGGGGCGCATCTTCCCCCGCTCCGGTCCGCGCCCGGACCGCTTCGATGGCCAGGAGCACGGCCAGCTCCGGATCGGAGTCGATGCGGTCGCGCGCTACCGACGCCAGCTCCCGGGCCCGGGACCGACGCGCCTGTTCCCGGGCCTTGCGACTCTCGCCGAGGGCGAACACCCCGAGCACCGACGAGACGATGGCGGCCAGCGTCACGACGACCAGCAGGATGCGGCGCCGGTTGCGGGCCCGGGTCTCCAGGGCCTGCTCCCGGGCGGTCCGCTCCGCCTCGATCCGCTCCGCCTCGGCCTGAGCGTCGCGACTCGCCTGGAGGAAGGCCGCTTCGTTCGCCGACAGCACGACGTTGGTTCGCAGCTCCCAATCG
>JBFIQU010000200.1:0-3927 GCA_041609395.1 Acidimicrobiia bacterium
CGTCGTGCGAGAAGCGCTCGAACGTCACGACGTTCCCGTCGAGGTAGCCGCCCTGGGTGGCCTCCTCAGCGTCCCCGAGGTCTCGGAGCTCTACGCCTGGCTGCGGCTGCTCGGACGATCCGACGACGCTCCGGCGCTGGCACGCATCCTGACCGGGAGCACCTACCGGCTGGGGCTCGGTGACCTCGCTCCGCTATCCCGGGCGGTGCGCGTTTCAAACCGCAGGGCCGATCGCGACGATCCTGCTCCCGGGTGGGCCTTCATCGAGGCGGTCGACAGCTTCGAACGCATCGATGGGTTGGGAAGCGAGGTGGCGCGGCGCCTCGGCATGTTCCGCGACGTATTCCGGTCTCTCCTCGTCGACGCGCAGAGCGTGAGCCTCGTCGAACTGTGCCGCCGGGTTCTCGATGTGACGGGAGCCTGGCATGAAGTGGAGGCGATGGACCCCGCAGCCAGGGTCTCGGCCCGGCTCAACCTGTACCGCTTCCTCGATCTCGCCGAGGCGTGGAGCCCGCTCGAAGGCCGGCCCTCGCTCGACGCCTTTCTCGAACACCTCGAGCTCCTCAAAGAAGACGACGCGGCCGACGAGCTCGATACGGCCCGGCTGTCCGGTGAAGACGCCGTCGCCCTGCTCACCGTGCATCGTGCCAAGGGCCTCGAGTGGCCGGTGGTCTTCATCCCGGCCCTGGCCCGCGGCATCTTTCCCTCCCAGCTCCGCGGGCGCGATGATCCGATCTCGTTTCCGTACCGGCTGCCCTACGAGGTGCGCCTCGACCGGCCCCGGCCGCTGCCTGCCAAGGAGTCGGAGCGCCTGCAGCTCCTCGGCGCCCTGCACGAAGACCAGGAGTGGCGAACCGCCTACGTCGCCGTAACCAGGGCGCAGCACCGCCTGGTCGCGACCGGCGCCTACTACTACTCGGCTGCCAGACCCCGGGACAAATCCGACCTCTGGCAGGTGGTCGCCGACCATCCGCACGTGAGATTGGTCCGCGATCTCGACGAACCCGGAGACCCTCCGGGCCCGGCGCTTCCCACCGTCTCGCAGCTCGAGGCGCCGGACCCTGTGTTCGCGCTGGGATGGCGGGCCGTGCTCCGGAGTGCGCTCCACGACGCCGGAGAACCGGCGAAGTTGGCGGGTGAGATGGGACTCGCAGGCCCGTACGATGACGAGATGCGCCAGATGCGGCTCCTGCTCGAAGGGATTCCCGATCCACCCGAGTCGCCCGACGTGCCGGACGTCTTCTCAACCTCCGTCACCGGGCTGGTCACGTATGCGACCTGCCCCCTGCGTTTCAAGTGGTCAGAAGTCGACCGGCTCCCGCGACGGCCTTCTCCCGCCGCACAGCGAGGCGTCGAGATCCACCGCCGAATCGAGCTGTACAACCGCGGCACGATGGCACTCGACGAGGCCGACGACACGTTCTACGACGCGGTCGAGCTCGACGAGGACGACGGGGCAGCGCCGTCGGGACCGGACCCGTTCACAACGTTCCAGGAGTCGAGGTTTGCGACCGAACGCCCGGTCCTGGTCGAAGCTCCTTTCGACCTCTCACTCGGCGCCGGTCGAGTGCGGGGACGCATCGACGCGGTCTACAACCCCGAGCCGGGGGTGTGGGAGATCGTCGACTTCAAGTCGGGCCGGCCCAAACCACCCGGACCGCGACGCGTCCAACTCGAAGCGTATGCGGTGGCCGCAACGAGCGTCGAGTTTCCCGTTCCCAAACCGGAGATCTTGAGCGTCACGTTCGCCTTTCTCGGAGGCGGGCTGGCCGAACACCGCGAGGAGGTCGACGAGGCGTGGCTGGGGACGGCAGCGAACAACCTGGAGTCGATCGTCGAGGCGGCGGCGGCCGGTGAGTACGCCCCGAGTCCCGGACCGGCGTGCGGGCGCTGTGACTTCCTGCGGTTCTGCGACGCCGGGAAGGGCTGGCTCGACGCCGAAGCTTGATCGCAGCATCTGCAGGCCAGTCCGCAGGCGGGGCCCCTCAGCCGACTCTTCGTCCCCCGGGGCAAGGCTGACCGGGATCACGCTGCGCTTCGGGCGGATCCCACACCGCTATTCGCGCTGCGGCCTGGGCAGACGTCAGGCCTTCGAAGGCGACGGCGAACCCACCGACGGCTTCGACGTCGGCATCGATCGTGATCACGAGGACCGCAGGGTCGGGGCACAGCCATCCCGACTGCGCATCGGCGACCACCACATCTGGGAGCGAGAACGTCCCGAGCAAGGACTCAGATCCGGTTGACTCGTCGTTCAGATACACGCCGAGAGAGGTCGTGTTCGACCAGACCAGGCCCGGTAGCCCGATCGGCACGCCGGGCGAAGCCGCCAGCGAAAAGGCCTGGCCTCCGGCGCCGTTGTCGAGCCTGACCACCAGGTCCTGGCGGGTCTCCAGCCCGGCCCCGAGTTCAACGAAGGTCATCACCGACGATTCGTACGGCGGGGGCCCGCCCCACGGCGCCAGCTCCTCGCAGGCCGGGTAGATCCAGTTCGACGGAGCATCCAGCGGCGGGTCGCCCCATCGGGCCCCGTCGGGGGTGAACGGAAACGCCACGGTCGTGCCGGCCCGGTCGCCTTCCAGAACCTCGAGGAGGTAGCCGCCGGGGAGTACGTCGGCGAAGCGGACCCGGTGCTGATCGATCGACGGCAGGCACACGAATCCGATGGACGGCGGCAGCTTGCCGTAGCCGACGATCGGAATGCGGACATCGCACGGGATCGTGACCGAATCGAATGCTTCCGACCCGCCGGCGGCGGCGAAGGCCTGACCGCCGGGCTCACCCACACAGGGTTCGGTGGTCCTGAAGAAGTTCCACTGATCGAAGAAGCATCCTCCCTCGAGGATTGCTTCGAAACCCGGGCCGTTCATCTCCAGCGTCAGACACTGCGGACCGGTGTCGTAGAGCGAGTACGTCACCCCCTCGGCCGCCACGCTCGCCACCGGCGCCCCCGCCGGCGGAATCACCCGAAAGCGTGGATCCGGATCGGCGCCACCATCACCACAGGCGACCAGGAGCATCACGAGGCCGGCGAGGACGCTGCGAATCACCGCACCTTCCCGTCGACCACGTCGAGCACGAGGGTCACCGGACCGTCGTTGACGAGCGACACCTGCATCATCGCTCCGAACGACCCGGTGGCAACCGCAATGCCGTGTCCCTCGATGCGCTCGACGACGCGTTCGACCAGGGGCGCGGCCATTTCGGGAAGCGCCGCCCCGACGAAGGACGGCCTCCGGCCCCGCCTGGTGTCGCCGAGCAGTGTGAACTGGCTCACGATGAGCGCCGAACCGCCGACATCAGCTACCGACAGGTTCATCTTCCCTTCGTCGTCGTTGAAGATCCGGAGTCCGGCCAGCTTGTCGGCGAGAGCGTCGGCATCCCCGGGACCGTCACCGTCGGCGACGCCGACCAGGACCGCCAGTCCGGGACCGATCGAACCGACGATCGTGCCGTCGACGGCCACCGCCGCACTCGAGACCCTTTGAACCACTGCTCGCATCGGAACTGAGATGTTACGGAAGTCTTGCGACGGCCTAACCGTCGTCGAACACCGGACCCGCAAGGTAGGGGCGCACGAAGCAACGAACACTGAGGAGGTGTGACGTGCGCAAACGAATGACGATCGTCCTGGCCGTCGTGATGGCTGCGATGACGATCACGGTGGCAGCGCCGGCCCAGGAGACCGATTCGGCGACACCCGAGGCACTCCTGCAGGGCGCCGGTCACCTGTTCGCCGTCGGCCACGGCGTGGCCGTGCTGGACGGTGCGGGATACGTCCGGATGGTCCTCAACGGCGACGCGGTGATCGTCGACCACGCCGGCGACGCCCGCATCAAGATCAACGAGCGGCCCGATCTGCCGCTCGCCGAGACCGATGAGGCCGAAGACGGCGGCACGAAGATCGTCCTGCGCAACTTCGAAGGA
>JBFIQU010000201.1:0-3919 GCA_041609395.1 Acidimicrobiia bacterium
CGCCCGCAACGATGGCCCGTTTCCGGTGGCTGCGGTCGGCGAGGACCCCACCGATCGCGCCGCCCGCGAGACCGGGGAGAAGCCGGGCTCCGAGCACCACGAGAATCCCCTTCGACCCGGCGATGGTGTCGGCAACGGAGATCTGGGCGAAGAGGGCTGCCCAGTCGCCGGTACTGGAGATGACCCCGGCCCAGAACAATCGGGAGAACGGACCGCGGGTGATGAGACGAAATGTGCCGACCTGACGGGAGGCCATCCCGCCCGACGATATCAGCCCTCGTCAGGAAGCCGCCGTCTTGCGACCGGACCGTCGCTTCTTTGCGGGACCTTTGGCGCGCCGCTCCGCGATGAGCTCGACGGCCCGCTCGTGGGTGATGGTCTCGACCGAGTCACCCACCCGCAGCGATGCGTTGGTCTCCCCGTCGGTGACGTACGGGCCGTAGCGTCCGTCTTTGAGAACGATCGGCTTCTCGCTCACCGGATCGACGCCCAGGTCCTTGAGGGGTGCGGCTGCGGAGCGGCGGCCTCGCTTCGGTTGCGCCAGGATCGCAACCGCCTCGTCGACGCTCACCGAGAAGATCTGCTCCTCCGTTTCGAGGCTGCGCGTCTCCTTGCCCATCTTGAGGTACGGCCCGTACCGCCCGTTCTGGGCGGTGATCTCCTCGCCCGAATCGGGATGGGTGCCGACGATGCGGGGCTGGGTGAGCAGTTGCAGCGCCTGCTCGAGCGTGATGTCGTCGAGCGACATCGCCTTGAACAGCGAGGCCGTCTTCGGCTTCTTCTTGCTCCCCTCCTCGGGCTCGCCGAGTTGCACATACGGGCCGTACCGACCCGCCTTGGCCACGACCGGCAGACCGGTCTCGGGATCCTCGCCCAGGATCCTGTCGCCGGACGGCATCGAGAGCAGCTCGATCGCCTTTTCGACCGTCACCTCGTCAGGCGCCAGGTCGTCGGGAATCGAAGCGGTCTCGTCGCCGCGCTGCACGTAGGGTCCATAGCGCCCGGCTCGAGCAACGATCTCGTTGCCGTCGGAATCCACACCGATCTGGATCGAGTTGACGGCGCGGGCATCGATGTCTTCCAGATTGGCGGACACGAGCTGCTTCAACCCCGGGTCCCCGTTCCCGTTGTAGAACGCCTCGAGCCACGGCAGCGACTCCTTGTCTCCCGCCGCGATCTCGTCGAGGTCGTTCTCCATCCGGGCCGTGAAGTCGTAGTCGACGTAGTTGCCGAAGTGTTGCTCCAGCAGGGTGACGGTGGCGAACGCAGTGAAGGTCGGCACGAGGGCGGTACTCCGCTTGACCACGTAGCCCCTCCGCTGGATGGTGTCGATGATCGAGGCGTAGGTCGAGGGCCGGCCGATACCCAGCTCCTCGAGCTTCTTGACGAGGGAAGCCTCGGTGTAGCGAGCGGGCGGTCGTGTCTCGTGGCCTTCCGCCTCCATGGCCACCACCTGCGCCGCTTCGCCTTCGGTCATGACGGGGAGGCGCCGCTCCTGGTCGTCGAGGGCGGCGTCCGGGTCGTCGCTGCCTTCCACATACGCGCGCAGGAATCCGGGGAACTGGATGGTCTTACCGGAGGCGGCGAACTCGGCGGTGCGCCCACCGGCACCACCGGCGACCCGGACCTGGAGGCTCTCCCCCTTGGCGTCCTTCATCTGCGACGCCACGGTTCGCTTCCAGATGAGGTCGTAGACCCGTGCCTCGTCCGAGCCGGCCCCCATGGCACCGGCGACGGCCGACGGGTCCTGAAAACGCTCACCGGCAGGCCGAATCGCCTCATGGGCCTCCTGGGCGTTGCGGGCCTTGCCCGAGTAGATCCGGGGCTTCGCCGGCAGGAAGTCGGAACCGTAGCGGTCGGCTACGAGTGCCCTGGCTGCCGTGATGGCAGCCTCCGACAGCGTCGTCGAATCGGTCCGCATGTACGTGATGTAGCCGTTTTCATAGAGACGCTGCGCCGCCCGCATCGTACGCGCCGCCCCGAAGCGCAGCTTTCTCCCCGCCTCCTGCTGCAGCGTCGACGTGCGGAACGGGGCATAGGGCTTGCGGGTGTACGGTTTCGCATCCACCGCGGCGATGCTGAACGAGCCGGCTCGCAGGGTGTCCGCCAGCTCGCGAGCTCCGGCCTCGTCGAGGACGGCGCGTTTACCGCGCAGCGTCCCGGACGCATCGAAGTCCTTGCCGGATGCGACGCGCACCCCGTCGACGGTGAACAGCGTCGCCTCGAAGGCGCCGTCGACGACGTCGAATGTCGCCGCGATGTCCCAGTAGGAGGCGCCGACGAACGCCATCCGCTCCCGCTCCCGCTCGACGATGATCCGGACCGCCGGGGACTGCACCCGGCCGGCCGACAGCCGCGGCTGGACCTTCTTCCACAGCACCGGGGAAACCTCGTACCCGAACAGCCGGTCGAGAATGCGCCGTGCCTCCTGGGCATCGACGAGCCGGCGATCGAGGTCGCGCGGGTTGGCGACGGCGTCCCGGATCGCCTGGGCGGTGATCTCGTGGAACACCATTCGGTGTACCGGCACTCGTGGTGACAGCACCTCGTAGAGATGCCAGGCGATGGCTTCGCCTTCACGATCCTCATCGGTGGCGAGATACAGCTCCTCGGCCTCCTTGAGCGCCGTCTTCAACTTCGAGACCTGCTTCTTCTTGTCCGGGTTGACGACGTACAGGGGCTTGAACCCGTTTTCGACGTCGACCCCGAAGCGCGTGCGGCGCCACTCGTCGCGCAGGCTCTCCGGCGCATCGTTCGCCGACGCCGGGATGTCGCGGACATGGCCGATCGACGACTCCACGACGAAATCCGGCCCCAGGTACCCGGAGATGGTCCGGGCCTTGGCCGGTGACTCGACGATGACCAGTTTCTTCGGCATTCGCTGCCTTCTGTCGACACATGGATCGGGAAGCTGAAGCAACCTAGACCGGTCGAGGAGCTACCCGTGACGAGCGGATCCGGAATCTCCGGACACCGAACTAGTAGAGCCCGGCCCCGACCTTGTCAAGCTTCATCTCCCGTTCCCTGCCTGCGGCAGGGAAGAAATGGCACCGGTGAGTCGCTGCGCAACGCGGTCCCAGGTGAACTCGGACAGCACGCGCTCCCGGCCCCGTTGCCCCATGGCAGCAGCACGTTCGCGGTCGGTGTCCAGCATGGTGATCGCCTCGACGATGTCGTCGACACTGCGAACGATGAAGCCCGTGGCGCCGGGTACCACCGTTTCCGGCGCCCCGCCGGAGTCACCGGCGAGCACCGGGAGACCGGAGGCGGCACCTTCGAGGAACACCAACCCCAGGCCTTCTATTTCGAGGCCGAGCCAGCGGGACCGGCACGGCATGCAGAAGACGTCCATCTCGCGGTACAGGTCCGGAAGCCGTGACCACGGCACTCCGATTTCGAACCGAGCCGGAACACCGAGACGGTCGGCCCGCCGGCGCAGACGCCCTTCCAACCGGCCCCGCCCCACGATGAGCACATTTACATCACGCCCGAGCGTGCGCAGCCGCGCCGCGGCCTCCAACACCCAATCGTGATGCTTGCGGGGCACGAATCGGCTGGCGATGCCCAACGTGAGGGGGGAGTCACCGGGGCGGACGCCGTTGCGGGGATGGAAGGCCGCGGCATCGACGCCGCCGCCGATGTACGCCACCTCGCGACCTGTGAGGCGTTCGACCTTGCGCTGGGTGAACCGGCTCACCGCAGCGACCGCGTCGGCGCGGCGCAGCGGCCGCGCCAGCAGCTGTCGTGCACCGGGTAGGGCGGCCGGAACGGTGATCTCCGCCCCGTGACACAGGACCGCGTACGGGGTGCCGCACACTTCCCGGAGGTGCGGACCGAGCCACGGCAGGGGGTACGGCGCCCCGAAAAGGACCACATCCGGACCGAACCGACGAACGTGCTCGGTCACCCAGCGCCGCAC
>JBFIQU010000202.1:0-3893 GCA_041609395.1 Acidimicrobiia bacterium
AAGCTGGTATTGGCACGCCCGGAGGGATTCGAACCGTCGCACCTCCCAACCCGACCCGTCCACACCGGCCACCCCGAAACCCACCACACCGAACGCAGGCAGACACGACAGCATCCCTCGTCGACCGCAGACGCGACGAGACCCGGACGCGAAGCCCGGGTCTCCACTGCGTTCCAGAACCAGCACGCCCGGAGGGATTCGAACCCCCAACCTTCTGATCCGTAGTCAGACGCTCTGTCCAGATTGAGCTACGGGCGCACGAGCCTTGGGCTCCCCAATAAGGTAGTCGTAGCCCGTGTGATTGGCGAAGCCCCGTCTCGAGCGCTCCGGGCAATTTGCCGACGAGTATCGTCCCTGCGCGGGCCACATCGATCGAGGAGCAACGTTGAACGAAGCCCTGAAGCAACTCGGCGAAGCGTATTGGGAATGGAAGGCCGCCGAATACCCCACAACGGCCTTGCTGCGCGGGGACCATCGATTCGACACCGAGATGGAAGATGCCTCACGCGAAGCCGAGGATCGACGTATCGCCAAGCTTCGGGAGTTCGCAGCGGCCGCTCGAGCGGTCGATCCGGACACGCTCGATCTTCAAGACCAGGTGACCCGCGGCGTCCTGCTGCACGAGACCGAGAGCGCCGCCAAGGTCGCCGAACAGCGTGCTGAGGAGTTCGGGGTGTCCTACACGCACGGCAGCCACATCATGTTCTTCAATGCGGCGCCCCAGATCCCCCTCACCGATCCGCAGCACGCCGAAGACCTGCTGGTCAAGTACCGCAAGGTCGGCGGGTATTTCGACCAGCTCGGTGAGCGGCTGCGCCAGGGCATCGCGGCCGGACGATTCCCGATGCGGCGCGACGTCGAGGAATCGATCAAACAGATCGACGGTTATCTCGCCTCACCGATGGAACACGACCCGTTCCTCGCCGTGAACCCGCCGCCCCAATGGAACGACAACGAAACCGCGGTGTGGCGGGATCGATTGTCCGACGTGATCGAATCGGCCCTCCGGCCGGCCTATGCCCGCTATCGAACCATCCTCCACGACGAGCTGCTCGGTCGGGCTCGCCCCGACACCAGGCCCGGCGTGTCCTGGGTGCCTGGTGGCGACGAGCTCTACGCCGCAGCCATCACCTACCACACAACGCTCGATCGAACCGCCGACGAGATCCACCAGATCGGTATCGAAACGGTTGCGGCTCTCGAGGACGAATACCGAGCGATGGGCCCGCCGGTACTCGGCACCGATGACGTCGGCGAGATGTATCGCAAGCTACGGGACGATCCGGAGCTGCACTATGAGGACGGCCCCACGATCATCGCCGATTGCGAGGCCGCCTTTGAGCGGGCCCGTGCAGAAATGCCGAATTGGTTCGGACGGATGCCCGAGGCCGATTGTGTGGTTCGGGAGACCGCCATCGGGCCCACCGCCTTCTACTCCCGCCCCGCCGACGACGGCTCCCGCCCCGGCACGTTCTTCGTGAACACGGCGGTGCCGGAACGGTGGGGAACGTTCGAGGTCGAAGCGATGGCGTTTCACGAAGGGATCCCCGGCCACCACCTGCAGATCGCCATCGCCTCCGAACTCACCGACGTACCCGAGTTCCGCAAGAGCGCCTATGTCAACGCCTACTCGGAAGGCTGGGGCCTCTACACAGAGCGCCTCGCCGACGAGATGGGGCTCTACGGCGGACCACTCCACCGCATCGGCATGCTGTCGAACGACTCGATGCGCGCCTGCCGGCTCGTCGTCGATACCGGCATGCACGCCAAAGGATGGACCCGCGACCAGGCCGTCGAGTACATGCTGGCGCATTCGCCGATGAGCTTGTCCACGATCGAAGCCGAAGTCGACCGGTACATCGCCTGGCCCGGCCAGGCCCTCGGCTACATGATGGGTCGCCGCGAGATCGTCCGCATACGCCGGGAGGTCGAGGAGAGGATGGGCCCGCAGTTCGACATCCAGGGCTTCCACGACACGGTGCTGACATCGGGACCGGTGCCGTTGCCGGTCCTGGAGGACCTGGTTCGCGAATGGGCGGCGGCATGAGCGTCACCAATCCGGCACTGGCAGATCTCGCCGATCGCTACTGGGACCGGGTCATCTCGGCCAACCCCACCTGGGCGATCCTCCTGGGTGATCACCGCTTCGACGACCAGGTGGAAGACCTCAGCCGGGCCGCCGAGGATGCGATGATCGACGACTTGCGCGGCTTCGTAGCCGAGGCCGAAGCCATCGACCCGAACCAGCTCGACACCGAGGACCGGATCACCCGGGATGTCCTGATCTTCGAGGCCTCCACCAGCGCCGACGAACTCGAGATGCGGCCGGCCGAGCTGGCGACCGACCCCCATATCGGTCTCCACGTCACGATGATCGCCTACGCCCCGCAGTTCCCGCTGACCGAGAAGGAACATGCCGGGGCAGTCGTAGCCAAGTACCGCAAGTTCGGGACCATGTTCGACGCCATGGCGGAGCGCTACCGCGAAGGGGTCGCTTCCGGGCGCACCCCACCCCGGGTCGCGGCGGAGAAGTCGCTGCGGCAGGTCGAGCAGTACCTCGCCCTCGAGCTCGACGATGACCCGTATCTCACGGTCGCGCCGCCACCTCAGTTCACCGACGCCGAGCGCCAGGCGTGGCACACCGAGTTGCGCACGGCGGTAGCCGACGTCATCCGGCCCGCCTACGAGCGCTACGGCGCGGTCATCCGGAACGAGGTCCTTGGTGCGGCCCGGCCCCCAGAGCATTCCGGAGTGTGCTGGCTCCCCGACGGCGACGAGTACTACCGCCGGGCAATCCGTCGCTACACCTCGCTGAACCTGACTCCCGAGGACGTCCACCAGTCCGGCCTCGACGAGATCGCCGAGCTGGCCCACGAATACGTGGCGCTGGGTGGACCGGTCGTCGGGTCGGTCGAGCTCAAAGACATCTTCGAGCACCTGCGGCACGACTCCTCGCTGCGGTTCGCGACCCGGGACGAGGTACGCCGGGCGGCCGAAACCTCCCTCGCCAAGGCCAAATCGGCGATCGGCGACTGGTTCGGACGGCTGCCCCAGGCCGACTGTGTCATCGGGGAGATTCCCGACGTCGGCGCCGAGGAGAGCCCGATCGCCTACTACCTACCGCCGGCCACCGACGGATCCCGCCCCGGCGTGTATTTCGTCAACACGCTACATCCGGAGACGCGAACGCGGTTCGAGTACGAGGCGCTGGCGTATCACGAATCAATCCCGGGCCATCACCTCCAGCTCGCCATCGCTCAGGAAGTCGAGGTTCCCGAGTTCCGCAAGCACGCCCTGGTGACCGTATATGTCGAAGGGTGGGGGCTCTACACCGAGCGCCTCGCCGACGAAATGGGGCTGTATTCGGGCGATCTGCAGCGGCTCGGCATCCTCTCGTTCGACTCGTGGCGAGCGGGTCGACTCGTCGTCGACACCGGCATGCACGCCCTGGGCTGGAGCCGGCAGCAGGCCATCGACTTCCTCATCGAGAACTCGCCGCAGGCGCCCAACAACATCGAGAACGAGGTCGATCGCTACATCGGCTGGCCCGGCCAGGCCCTCGCTTACAAGATCGGGCAGCGCGAGATCTTCCGGCTGCGCCGCGTCGCCCAGGAGTCGCTCGGCGATCGCTTCGACATCAAGGGATTCCACGACACGGTTCTCGAGCCGGGACCGGTCCCCCTCGACACCCTGGGTCGTCTCGTCGACGAGTGGATCGCCGGCGGCGGCTAGTCGCGGATCTCGCGGAACAGGATCACGATCGCCAGCGTGTCCGCTACCAACGCCGCGGCCGCATTGGCACCCAGACCGAAGGTCGTGAACAACAGCGGCCCGAACGCGGCGCCGATGGTGCGCCCTACGGCGAACGAAACGGTCATCCACGCGAGATAGCG
>JBFIQU010000203.1:0-3843 GCA_041609395.1 Acidimicrobiia bacterium
AGGCCGGCACAGTACTGCTCCCAGCTCCATCATGGCCTGGTTCCATTCCGCCGTTTCGCCGCTGCCGGCAGCGCCGTCGGCCGCCTGCTGCAGCTCGGCGCCGCGCAGCGGGCGCCCGTGCCAGCGCGACAGCACCCGGCGGACATTCGTGTCGACGACGGCCACCTCTTCACCGAACGCGAATGAGGCCACGGCAGCCGCCGTGTAGGGGCCGATGCCCGGGAGACGGCGGAGGCCGTCGACGGTACGGGGCCAGCCGTTCGATGCGACGAGGCCGGAGGTCTCGTGGAGCCGCTTGGCCCTGATGTTGTAGCCGAGCCCCGACCACTCCCGGATGACGTCGCCAACGGGTGAAGCGGCCAGCCGCTCCACGGTGGGGAATCGGCCAAGGAACCGCTCATACCGGGGCACGACCCGTGATGCCTGGGTCTGTTGCAGCATGACTTCGCTGACGAGGATGCGATAAGGATCCCGGGTGCGGCGCCACGGGAAGTCGCGCCGGTTGCGGCGATACCAGGCCAGGAGAGCGCGGCGGCCCTCGCCCGTCATCCGCCGCCGGTGGTCGTCGTCGTGCTCGACGTCGTGGTCGGCATCGTGGTCGTGGTGGTGGTGGTCGTGGTGGTGGTGGTCGTCGTGGTGGTCGGCATCGTGGTCGTGGTGGTTGTCGTCGTGGTGGTCGTCGGCGACGGCTGCCCGATGAAGATGGTCACCTCGGTTCCCAGCTTCACCTGACTCCCGGGTCCGGGTGTATGCGACGAGACGAGACCGACACGGGCATCGTCGATGACCTGCTGTGACACCGGGACGAGGCCGAGGGCTTCGAGCTGGTCGATGGCGGCGCTCTCGGTCAGGTTGCGCAGATCGGGTACTGCGACGGTCGGGATCTCGCCGAGACGGACGGTGATCGTCGTCTCCGGTGCGACCTCGACCCCGGCGCTGGGCTCTTGTTGTGCCACCAGGTTTTCGAGGCCGTCGCCGGGCCCCACCGGAACCCGGGTGGTGTCGAGCTCGAAGTTCAGGCCGAGATCTTCGATGAGGGTGCGGGCCTGCTGCGCGGTACGCCCGATGAGGTTCGGAACCGGGATCGGCTCAGGGCCCCTGGAGAGTACGAGCGTGATCGTGCCGGTGCGGGCGATCAGCCCTCCGGCCGGTGGTTCGGTGCGGATCACGAATCCCTCGGCGAGGTCGTCGTTGAACTCCTCTTCGACGAGCAAGTTGTCCTCTCCGGCCTCCCACCCGGCTTGGATGAGCTGAAAGATTGCGTTGCGTTCCGGCAGACCGACGACATTGGGCACGGTGACGGCGTTGGGTCCGGTCGACACGATGAGATCGACGGTCGATCCCGGGGCCACCGCCGTACCCGGGCTGGGGCTCTGGAAGAGGACGATTCCCTCCGGGAAGTCCTGGTTCGGCTGGTAGTCGACGGTACCGACCACCAGACCCTGCTGTTCGATCAGGGCTCGGGCTTCCTGCTCTGAGCGCTGAATGAGCCGGGGTACGGGGAACATCTCGGGTCCGGACGACACGAAAACGGTGATGAACGACTCCTCCCGCACCTCGGTGCCCGCCGGCGGATCGGTGCCGATGACGATGCCCACCGGCACGTCGGCGGACGCCTGCGAGCTGGGCCGCACTTTGAGACCCAGTGCCTGGATCTCCTCGAACGCCTGCTCCGAGGCCAGTCCGGTGAATTCGGGCAGGAGGATCGTGGTGGGATCGCTCGGCCCGGACAGGAGCCGGGCCAGCAGAAACAGCCCGATGCCGAGGGCGGCGACGAGGGCAACCAGGCCGACGATGAACGTCCACTGTCCTCCCGGGCGGGCTTCTTCGGCGGCAAACGCAACGTGGCGCGCCGTCTCGTCCGGCGGAACGGTGGCGGGCGGGACCATCATCTGGGTTGCGTCCACCGCCGAGACGGCGGAGGGAGCCGCCAGCGGGGTGTCGCCTGCCAGGTAGCGAACGAGGTCGGCACGCAGCTCCTCGGCCGTTTGATATCGGGCCGCCGGATCCTTCTCGATGGCGCGCATGACGATCATCTCGAGCGTTACCGGGATGTCGGGGTTGCCGGTCGTCGGCGGCGCGGCGTACTCGGAGACATGCTGGTACGCGACGGCCACCGGGCTCTCTCCGGTGAACGGTGGGGTCCCGGTGAGCAGCTGGTAGAGAACGATGCCGAGTGAGTAGATGTCGGACCGCTCGTCGGCGGGAAGGCCCTGCGCCTGCTCGGGACTGAAATATGTTGCCGTTCCGATGACGGCGCCGGTCCGGGTCAGTTCCTCGGAGTCGTCCAGAGCACGGGCGATCCCGAAGTCGGTGACTTTCACGCTGCCGTCCGGGGTGAGCATGATGTTGCCCGGCTTGATGTCGCGGTGGAAGAGCCCGTTGCGGTGGGCAACGCTGAGCGCGGCGGCGGCCTCGACGATGATCTCCGCGGCCCGCTTCGGCAACAGGGCTCCTTCGGTGCGCAGCACGTCACGCAACGTGCGGCCCTCGATGAGCTCCATGACCATGAAGTACGTCGACTCGTCCTGGCCCCAGTCGTAGATCGAAACGATGTTGGGATGGCTGAGGTTCGCTGCGGCCTGTGCCTCTTTGCGGAAGCGGGTGACGAACGCGTGGTCGCCGGAGAATTGAGGATGGAGGATCTTCACCGCCACGCGCCGGCCCAGCAGCGTGTCTTCCGCCTCGAAGACGTCGGCCATGCCGCCGCGGGCGAGGTGGGTGAGCAGCCGGTAACGGTCGGCCAGGATGGTTTGCTGCTGGTTCACGTCCGCTCGATGCTAACGGTGCTGGTCACTGTGAAACCCCGAGCCAGGTGGCGAAGATCTGCTGGGCGATGGGGGCGGCGACGGTTCCGCCGCTGGCATTTTCCCCGGCGCTTCCCGATTCGACGAACACTGCGATGGCTATCTGCCGCTCGGTCGCGGCTGCATCCACCGGGGCGAAACCTATGAACCAGGCGTGAGGCGGCCCGTCGAGCACCTCCGGGGTGCCGGTCTTGCCCGCCACACGCACTCCGGGGACGGCGGCGCGCCGCCCGGTACCGGATGTGACGGCCCGTTCCATCAGGTCGGTGAGCACGTCGGCGGTGGCCGGGCTGACGGCAACCTGCCACTCGGACGGTGTGGTACGGCGGACCAGTTCGCCGTCGGCGTCGAAGACTTCGTCGACGAGATACGGGGTCATGGCGGTACCCCGGTTGGCGATCGCCGCGGCCACGGTCGCCATGTGCAGAGCCGTTACCCGAACATCGCGCTCTCCCAGCCCGTTCTGAGCGGCGGCGGCCGGGTCCATGGTCGATGCATCCGGGATCGCCGATCGTGCGACCGGCAGGTCGAAGGGAAGGCTCCTGTTGAACCCGAACGCCTCGGCGGCGTCCACCAGTACCCCCGCCCCTACCTGGAGCACGATTGCCCCGAAGGTCGTGTTGCACGAACGTATAAACGCCGTCTCCAGCGAAACAGTTTCGCCCCGACCACAGGGCTCGCGATCTGCGTTGCGTATCGTGGCCGTGGTGCCGGGGAGGTCGAGTTCCTGCGGATTCGGATACTCGGTGTCCGGGCCGGCGGCGCCTCCCTCGAGGACACCGGCGGCGGTGACGACTTTGAACGCCGACCCGGGTGCGTAGAGCTCGTCCAATGCCCGACTGACGAGAGGTGCGAGCGGGTCCGTCTCGATGGCCGTGGCGTCGGCCTCTGCGTCGGGATCGACGAAGATGTTCGTGTCGTAGGACGGCTGAGAGACGAGGGCGAGGACGGCTCCGGTTCGGGGCTCGACGGCGACGATGGCGCCGCGGCGGTCGCCGAGGGCGGTCACTGCCGCCTGCTGCAGCTCGTGATTGAT
>JBFIQU010000204.1:0-3766 GCA_041609395.1 Acidimicrobiia bacterium
GGAACCATCAAGCGCCGTGGCTATCAGCTACTAGCTAATAGCTACGAGCCATCAGCCTCCCAGGTCTCACGCTCTCCGAGCGCTTACTTGACCTTGTTGAGCTTCCGCTCGCTCTCCGTGAGATAGCGCTTGCGGACCCGAATCGCCGCCGGGGTGACTTCCACCAGCTCGTCGGCGGCGATCCATTCGATGGCGGTCTCAAGCGTCAGCGTTCGCGGCGGCTTCAGCTTCACGGCGTCGTCGGCCTGATGCGTCCGGATGTTGGTCAGCTGCTTGGCCTTGGCCGGATTGGCCGGCAGGTCCTCGGGTCGGGAGTTCTCGCCGATGATCATGCCCTCGTAGACGTCGGCGCCGGGCTCGATGAACAGCTCGCCCCGTTTCTGCAGGTTGTCCAGCGCAAACGGTGTTGCGACTCCGGATCGATCCGAGATGATCGCGCCGCCGTGACGGTGGGGGAGCTCCCCACACCAGGGCATCCACCCGGCGTGGTGCTGATGGACCAGCGCTGTTCCGCGGGTTGACGTCATCAGCAGCGAACGGAATCCGAGCAGGCCCCGTGCCGGGGCCTCGATGGTCACAATGGTCCGGCCGGTATCACCCGGGCGGAGATCGGTGACGCGTCCCTTGCGCGGAGCAGCTCCCTGCGTCACCGTGCCGACGTGGTCGTCCGGGACGTCGACCACGGCGCGCTCCATCGGCTCGTGGGGCGTCCCGTCGATCTCCCGCATGATCACCTCGGGACGGCTCACCTGGAGCTCGAAGCCCTCGCGGCGCATGGTTTCGATGAGAACCGCCAGCTGCAGCTCGCCACGGCCGGCAACCTCGATGATCTCGGGAGACGCCGTGGCCCCGATACGGATCGATACGTTGCCCAGCGCTTCGCGTTGCAGCCGGTCCTTGATTTGGCGTGAGGTGAGGAACTTGCCGTCCTTGCCTGCCAGGGGAGAGGTGTTGACCCCGAACGTCATCCGCAGCACAGGCTCGTCGACCGCCAGCCGGGGAAGGGGCTGCGGATCGTTCGGATCGGCGAGGGTGTCTCCGATCTCGACCTCGGGGAACCCGGCAACGACGAACAAGTCGCCGGCGACCCGGTCGTCGACCGGGCGACGGTCGAGACCGACGAAACCCAGCAGCTCGGAGAGCTTCCTGCGAAGCGGAGGCTCCTCGTCGTTGCTGTGACACAGAGCGATCTGCTCACCGCGGCGAAGCGTTCCCTCGACCACGCGGCCGATGGCGAGCCGGCCCAGGTAGTCGGACGCGTCGAGATTGGTGACCAGTGCCTGCAGGGAAGCGTTCGGATCGCCCGACGGTGCCGGGATCGCCTCGACGATCGCATCGAGAAGCGGGCTCAGATCGGCCGTTTCGTCCGGAACGTCGAGCCCGGCGACGGCGCGTCCGTCGCGGGCGATCGCCGAGATGATCGGAAACTCGATCCGCTCCTCATCGGCATCGAGATCGAAGAACAACTCGTAGATCTCGTCGACGACGGCAGCCGTGCGGGCATCGGCACGATCGACCTTGTTCACGACGACCACGGCGGGAAGATGCCGCGACAGCGCTTTGGACAGCACGTACCGCGTTTGCGGCATCGGACCTTCGGACGCATCTACCAGAAGGAGCACACCATCGACGAGAGCGAGCGCTCGCTCCACTTCTCCACCGAAATCGGCGTGTCCGGGCGTGTCGACCAGATTGATGCGCACCCCCTTCCACTCGATCGACGCCGCCTTGGCGAGGATCGTGATGCCGCGTTCCCGCTCCTGGTCGGTCGAATCCATGACTCGATCGACCCGGGCCTCGTGCGCGGCGAAGACACCGGTGGCAGCGAGCATCGCGTCGACCAGGGTCGTCTTGCCGTGGTCCACGTGTGCGATCAGTGCGACGTTGCGAAAGGAAGCGCCCGACATGGGAAAGGAATCGTACGCGAACGGACCCGGGCTGATGCCCGGGTCCAGATCGGTCAGACCGGGGTTAGCGGCTGCGCTCGCGGGCGACGTTGACGTTCAGCTGCCGACCGTCGATCTCTTTCCCGTTGAGGGCCGAGATCGCCTTCTGCGCCTCGTCGTCCGACGCCATCTCGACGAAGCCGAAGCCGCGGGAACGACCGGTGTCCCGATCGGAAATGACCTGGGCCCGGCTGACCTCGCCGTGCTCGGCGAACAACGCTTCGAGTTCGTCCGAGTTCGTGCTGAAAGACAGATTGCCCACGTAGATGTTGGTTGCCATGTGTCGTGCTGCTCCTTTGAGCCGTTCTCCGTCGATGACCATTGCGCCCCGTGGGGAATCCGCCCGGCCTCACGACCGAGTCCCACGGCGACTTCACCCGACGGAAACCAAGGAGCGAAGACGGCGCCGCACTTTGTGATGTGCGCGCTGAAACGGTAGCACCCTGAGAAAGCAGTGCTAACCCGACAACGCCCGTCACTGCACCGAAACAGGGTTTAAGGTGGTGGGACCGCATCTCGAAGGAAGGACCCCAGTGGCATTCAGCGAAGGCTTCGAACTCCTCGAGGCCGTCGAACCGGTCGTCGCTCAGCTCACCGCGGAACACCGCGAGCGTCGCAAGCATTGGTACTACCACGACCTCGTTCCGTGGGAGCGAGGCGAGAGTTTCAAGGACAAACCGTGGGATCCGTCGCAATGCACCATCAGTGATAACGCCCGGACCTCCCTCGTGCTCAACCTGCTCACAGAAGACAACCTTCCCTACTACCACCTCGCACTCGAGAAGTACCTGCCGGAAGGCTCGGTGTGGCGCGACTGGAACGGGACCTGGACCGCCGAGGAGGGCCAGCACGCCATCGCGATACGCAGTTACCTCATCACGTCGCGCAACTGCGATCCGTACGAACTCGAGGACGATCGGATGGCGACGATGCACAGGGGCTGGCACCCCGACTTTCGGGATCCGGCCGAGCTCTTCGCCTACACCAGCGCGCAAGAACTGGCAACGCGGGTCTCGCACCGGAACGCCGGCAAGCTCACGGACGATGAGGCGGCGTTCGACATCATGCGTCACGTCGCCGCCGACGAGAACCATCATTTCGTCTTCTATCGCGGCGTGATGTCGGCCATGCTGAAAGAGGCGCCGTCGGTGGCGATCGCGGGGATCTACAACACGTTTGCCAATTTCCAGATGCCGGGCGTCGGCATCCCCGGATTCCTGCGACGGTCGATCGACATTGCCAGGGCCGGCGTCTACTCGATGCGTATCCACCACGATCGGGTCGTCAAGCCACTCCTCGACCAATGGGCAATCGCCGACCTCACCGGCCTCACCGGGAAGGCGGCCGAGATCCAGGAGAAGCTGATGGCCCTGCCGAAAGAAATCATCGCCAAGGCCGAGCGCTTCGAAGCACGGTTCTCCGCAACCTGATGGCAATCACGGGTGTTCACACCCTGCTGTACACGTCCGAACCGGAAGCGCTACGCGCCGTTCTGCGAGACGTCTTTGGGTGGGGCCACGTCGACGCCGGGGACGGGTGGCTGATCTTCGCAACGCCCCCGGGGGAGATGGGTGTTCATCCCGGGGAGAGCCCGGCCCACCAAATCACCTTCATGTGCGACGACCTCGAGGCGACGATGCGCAGGCTCGCCGGCAGCGGCATCGACTTCAGGGGCGACCCAGAGGACGAGGGCTTCGGCATCACCGTCACGATGGTTCTGCCGGGCGATGTCGAGGTACTGCTCTACGAGCCCCGTCATCCGACGGCGATTTGAGCCGGGGCTAGGCGGCGGCCGGGAACGCCAGCATCAGTACGGCCAC
>JBFIQU010000205.1:0-3748 GCA_041609395.1 Acidimicrobiia bacterium
ACGACGAGGGCTGCTTCGAGGTCGTCTTGTTCGACGGCAAGCAGATCGAAGTCCTCGGGGCGTTTGCTGACGATCTCCTGTCGAGCGAGCGCTTTCTCGATCGACACGATCTGGTCGCGAAGCCGCGCCGCGTGCTCGAACTTGAGCTCGTCGGCTGCCTCGTACATCTCCTTGGACAGGCGATCGATGACGCCGGCGCTGTCTCCGCCGAGGAACGCCGCCAGGCCGTCGACGTACTCCTGGTACTGCTCGGGCTCGACGTCGCCGATGCATGGTCCGGAGCAGCGTTCGATGTGATACAGCAGGCACGGCCGGCCCTGAGCTTCGTGACGGCGGAATTTCCCCTGGGAGCAGGTCCGCACGGGGAACGTCCGCAGCAGAAGGTCGAGCGTCTGTCGAATGGCGTAGGCGTGGGCGTACGGCCCGAAGTACTGGGTGCCCCTGCGCCGCCTGCCGCGCATCACGGTGGCACGAGGCCAGGTGTCGGACCGGGTGATGGCGAGAAACGGGTAGCTCTTGTCGTCGCGCAAGCGGATGTTGAAGCGCGGTTTGTGCCGCTGGATGAGCGAGTACTCGAGCATGAGTGCTTCGACCTCGTTTTCGGTCACGATCCACTCCACGGTGCTGGAGGCCTCGACCATCGAACGTGTTCGCACCGGGAGGTCGACCCCGAAGTAATTGGCGACCCGCTTGCGCAGGGATTTGGCCTTGCCGACGTACATCACGTCGCCGTGCCGGTCGCGAAACACGTACGCACCGGGAGCGTCGGGAATCTCGCTCGGCTCGGGACGGCGCACCATGCTGCGAGTGTACCGGCCGGTACTAGCTCCCCGGACAATCGTTTCCACGCACTGTACGCCGCCGTTGACTGCTAATCGTGGTTGGATCGAACTAGTCAATGCTGGCATTTGCTCAATGATTACAGGGGATTTTGCTCAAGCAACCACTCTGTGTGGCCGATGGTACGCCCAATGCGTGCCAAGCGAATCCTGTCGGTTCCCACCCTCGTCGCCACGGTGCTGGCGATGGGAATCCTTGCGTCGCCGGTCGCCGCCAACAGCTCGTTCGAGAGTTCGTTCGTCGGCAAGATCAACGCCGAACGATCTGCCCGCGGGATGAACACGCTCTCCGTCTACTGGGATCTCGTCGACGACGCTCGCGCCCACTCGAACCGGATGATGTCCGACGACCACCTCCATCACAATCCGGGGCTCGGCTCGGTGACGACCGGGTGGTACGCACTCGGCGAGAACGTAGGGGTAGGGCCGACGGTCGACGTGCTGCACGACGCGTTCATGGACTCGGCCGGGCATCGCGCCAACATTCTCGGCGACTACAACTACATAGGCGTCGGGGTCAGCGTGGAGTCGGAGACCAAGATGTGGGTCACGGTCGTGTTCATGGACGGACCCGACGACTTGCTCGACCCGCCGGAGACGACGACCACCACGACTGCAGCTCCGGCCACTACGACCACCTCCGCCGCGCCGGCGAGCACGACCACGACCGCACCGGCCGCGTCGACGACGACGTCCGCACCGACCGTGAAGAAGGCGCCGGCTCCGACCACGACGTCCACCGTCCCTGCTCCCGACCCGTGGGAAGCAACGGCGGTCTCCGCCTGGCTCGTCAGACCGGTGTAGCGCGTCGCGACCGGTCAATCAGCTGACTTCGCCCAGGCCAGGCCCAGGAGCTTCGGCACGTGGCGTTGGGCTGCGAGGAGGGGATCACGGGACATCGCCTCGGGACCGGGACCGCGCTCGACGAACCGCATGAGTGACCAACCGGCCTCTGCCGCGGCTTCGAGGATCTCCCCGGTTGGACGGTGCAGGAAACGAACGGTGGAATCACCGGCCGGCTCATCGGAGTAACCGGTATCGAGGTACGGACCCCAGCGCCACAGGACTTCACCGTCCGCAGGATCGATGAACGGCCCTCCGCCGGGTGAGGTGACGGCCGGATGGTTGAGCACTACGGCGAGACGGCCGCCGGCTGCCACGACCCGGTGCAGCTCCGCAAAGAGCTTCCCGGGTTCGGCCAGGTGCTCCAGGACGAGCACGACCAGGGCCCCGTCGAAGGTGCCGTCGCCGGTCCAGCCGAGATCGGGCAGCCGGCCCCGTACCACCGCTCCGATGGTCGACGCCGCGCGCAGCAGTGTCGGCGAGGCATCGACTCCGACCGGCGAGGCCCCGACGGCAATGAGTTCGGCGAGCATCCTGCCTTCACCGCATCCGGTGTCCAGATACCGCGCTCCCGGCTGCGGATCGAGCATGTCCATGGCCAGCGGGAGCACCTCATCCACGTAGCTGGGGTCGCCGGCGACCTCGTCGAACCACCATCCGGCCAGCGACTCCCAATCACGGGGATCAGGCGGCGGCTCCGCCATCAATGGGCCTCGAGAACCTCGCGCAGGAACTTCCCGGTGTAGCTCTCCGGCACTGCAGCGACCGCCTCCGGCGAACCCAGGGCAACGACGCGCCCGCCCTCGTCACCGCCCTCCGGTCCCAGGTCGACGATCCAATCCGCCGACTTCACCACATCGAGGTTGTGCTCGATGACTACCACGGTGTTGCCCGAGTCGACGAGCCGCTGCAGCACTGCCAGAAGCTTGCGGACATCCTCGAAGTGGAGGCCGGTCGTCGGCTCGTCGAGGATGTAGAACGTCCTTCCCGTGGCGCGCTTGCCGAGTTCGCTCGACAGTTTGACCCGTTGTGCCTCACCGCCCGACAGCGTCGGGGCCGGCTGACCGAGCCGGATGTATCCCAGGCCGACGTCGTACAGCGTCTGCAGGATCCGGACGATGCGAGGCTGGTTCTCGAAGAACCGCAGCGCCTCGTCGACCGACATGTCGAGAACGTCCGAAATCGAGTGCCCCTTCCAGAGGATCTCGAGGGTCTCCCGGTTGTAGCGCCTCCCTTTGCACACCTCGCACGGGATGTAGACGTCGGGCAGGAAGTGCATCTCGATCTTGATGGTCCCGTCGCCCTTGCACGCCTCGCAGCGACCCCCGGACACGTTGAACGAGAACCTGCCCGGTTTGTAGCCGCGGGCGCGGGCGTCCGGCGTCGAGGCGAACAGCTCGCGGATCCGATCGAAGACACCGGTGTAGGTCGCCGCATTCGACCGCGGGGTGCGGCCGATCGGCGACTGGTCGATGTTGATGGCCTTGTCGATCAGTTCGACACCGCGAATCTGCTTGTGGCGCCCCGGCACGTCACGCGACCCGTACAGCTTGTTGCGGAGCCCCGTCGAGAGGATTTCCTGGATGAGGGACGACTTCCCGCTCCCGGAAACGCCGGTCACGGCAATGAACATCCCGAGCGGGAAGCTCACGTCGATGTCCTTCAGGTTGTTCTCGGACGCCCGGACCACCTCGATGGTGCCGCGCTCGTCGTCGGGGACCCGTCGCGTTTCCGGTACGGCGATGCGACGGCGCCCGGACAGATAGTCGCCGGTGATCGACGCCGCCTCGGAGGTGATCGCCTTGAGCGGTCCTTCGGCGACGATGCGGCCACCCAGTTCACCGGCGCCCGGGCCGATGTCGACGATGTGGTCGGCGATTCGAATGGTCTCCTCGTCGTGCTCGACGACGATGAGGGTGTTGCCAAGGTCGCGCAACCGCAGCAGCGTTTCGATGAGCCGCTGGTTGTCCCGCTGGTGGAGACCGATGGACGGCTCGTCGAGGATGTACAGCACCCCGACGAGACCGGATCCGATCTGTGTCGCCAGCCGGATTCGCTGCGCTTCA
>JBFIQU010000206.1:0-3686 GCA_041609395.1 Acidimicrobiia bacterium
CATCGATGTCGTTGGCGTTGAGATCCGGCATCTTGGTCTCGGCGATCTCCCGAACCTGGGCTCGCGTAACCGTGGCCACCTTCTCCTTGTGGGGCTCCGGCGAACCCTTCTCGATCCGGGCCGCTTGCCGCAGCATCACCGCGGCCGGCGGAGTCTTGGTGACGAACGTGAACGTACGATCCTCATAGATCGTGATCTCGACGGGAACGATGGTTCCCATCTGGGACTGCGTGGCGTCGTTGTATGCCTTGACGAAGTCCATGATGTTCACGCCGTGCTGACCCAGAGCCGGACCGACGGGCGGCGCCGGACTTGCCTGTCCGGCGGGAATCTGCAACTTGAGCAGCGCGGCAACTCTCTTACGACCCATGGTGGAACCTCAGTTCAATCTCAGTACTTCTGAATCTGTTCGAAGTTGAGTTCGACCGGCGTCTCCCGCCCGAAGATGTCCACGAGCACTCGAACCTTCGACTGGTCGACGTTGATGTCTTCGATGACGCCGTTGAAGTCGGCAAACGGCCCCTCGACCACACGCACCGTCTCACCGACTTCCCAGTCCGGCTTGAAGCGAGGCGCCTTCTTCTCTTCGTCCTTGGTGACGCCGAGGATTCGCTCGACCTCACGTCGGGACAGCGGCGTCGGCTTGCTGCCGGAGCCGACGAAACCGGTCACTCCCGGAGTGTTGCGCACCGCGTACCACGAGTCGTCGTCGAGATACATGCGCACGAGGATGTACCCGGGGAACTGCTTCTTGGGGACCGTGACCTTGCGGCCACCTTTGAACTCGACGACGTCCTCCATGGGGATGACGACCTCGAAGATCAGGTCCTCCATGTGCATCGATTTGATGCGGGTCTCGAGGTTGGCCTTCACCTTGTTCTCGTACCCGGAATACGAGTGGACGACGAACCACGAGCCGGGCAGGTCGTATGGGCTCGGTGGTGGCGCGACGACTGCGGCATCCTCTTCGAGGATGTCGTTTTCGGCGATCGTGTCGGCTGCCGCGTCGTTCATGATGCGATTCTTTCCACGAGGGCGAGGACGGTCTGCTTGAAGAGGAGGTCCATGCCGAACGTGATCGCAGTCAAGAAGAGCGTGGTGATGATCGTGACCACGCTGAACGTGAACAGCTCTTGACGGCTCGGCCACGCCACGCGACGCATCTCCTGACGTACCTCGCGCAGGAACTGCCGAATACCGACGCGCTCACGCTTGGGTCGCTGCGGACCCTGCTGCCGGCGTCGCTTCTCTTCTTTCTGCGAGAGGCGTCGAAGCTCTCGATTCACGCTGCATTCCTCCTCGAAGGGCAGGGGTGGAGGGACTCGAACCCCCAACCGCTGGTTTTGGAGACCAGTGCTCTAGCCAAATTGAGCTACACCCCTAAGGCGGGCTGGGTGCCCGAGGCGGGGAGTGTAGGACTCCTCCCCAAGAGTGTAAAACGTGTGTCGGCGTTTCGGGACGGATGCTTGAGGAAGGGGCGCCTTCCGGCGCCCCTTCTTCGAGCCGGTAGCCATCAGCTCTTGAGCTTGCTGAGGCGCCGCGCTGCGTACGCAGCGCCGGCCAGGCCGCCGGCCACCGCGACCAGCTTCATCCGCCGCTTGGTCGATGGGTGGATCGGAGGCCACCGCCGCCCAGGTAGTGCTTGTAGCGCCTCATCGACGATGCCTTCCGGGGCGGACCATGTGGTTTCGCGCATCGCATGGAACGCGTTGCTGATCTCCTGCTCGTTCATACCTCTCCCTCGAGAAGCTTCTGCAGTGCCTTGCGGCCACGATGCAGACGGACCTTGGCGGTAGTCACGGTGATCCCGAGTTCGTCCGCAATCTCCCGGTGCGACCAGTCGTACACCTCTTTCATGACGACGACCGCCCGCAACGCCGGCGACAGCTGAGCGAGCGCTGCCCGCAGCCGGGGCCGCATGTCGGTGGACTCGGCCATCCGCTGGGGCTGGTCGTAGCTCTCGTCTTCCCGCTCGGGAACCGATTCGAGAGATGCTGCGATGTGGCGTTTCGCCTTGCGGCGCAGTGTCCACGCGGTGTTGACCGTTATCCGGTAGAGCCAGGTCGACAGCGCCGCGTCGCCGCGGAATTTCGGAAGTGCCCGCCATGCCCGGATGAGGGCTTCCTGGGTCACCTCTCTGGCTTGATCCGGCGATCCGGTGAGTCGAAGTGCAAGGGTGTACATCTCGTCCTGGTGTATTCGCACAAGATCGGCGAATGCGTCGGCATCTCCGTTGCGAGCTCGCTCGATGAGGAGCGCCTCGTCTTTGCCTTCGACTCGATGTCGCGCCATACCGTTACCCGTTCACGGTCGCCGTCGACGTCACGAGATCACCCTCGTCCGACCGCACCGCACCCTTGACGACCGATCCGGCATCACCGGACTCGACGATCGATCCCGTGACCCTGGCCGCGACCGCAGGGCGGAGCGGACGTCGAAACCGCAGACGAATGTCGCGCAGTGGTGCGTCGGCCATCGTGAGCCGTGCGGCGGACTGCATGAGCCACGACGCCATGAGCAAGCCGTGCACGACGATGCCCGCCACGCCGGCCGCGCGGGCAGCGTCGTGGTCCCAGTGCAGCGGGTTGAAGTCGCCGGTCGCGGCCGCATACCGGATGAGGTCTGCCCGGCTGGCCGATTTGGCCAACGGCGGGAGCTCCGCACCCGGCGCGGCGATCTCGACGAGCGACGGCCGCTCGTTGGGGCCGCTGAGATCGTGAGGAGGCTCCGCCTCTTCAGGGACGTCGGCGGCGGGCGTCGCATCCGACATCATGAACGTGGAGGTCGACGTCACCAGCCGGCCGCCCGCAGTCGAGACGTCGACTGTGAACGTTACGAGGTTGAGACCGGCACGCTCCCGGACTGCGTCCACCGATCCGACGATCTCGGTGTCGCCGGCCCGGATGGCGTCGTGCCACACGAACTGCTGGTCGGTGTGGAGCAGGATCGACGTATAGGGGGCGGCGACCGGATCGGCGAAGAACGCCGGCGCCGCCGCGAACAGCAACGCCGCCGCGAAGCCGGGAGGGGCCGCCGCCGTCCACCGCTCCGGGTCGTCACCGGTGGCGGTGACGAACTCGTCGATCTTGGCGCGACCGATCGGGTATGCGTACGGCCCGAACCTGCGGCCGGTCAGCTCAGATAGACGCATCCGGCCGCGACGTCAGCGAGTTTCGCGATGGGCGGTGTGCGTCCGGCACCAGCGGCAGTACTTCCGGAGTTGCAGCCGGTCCCTGGTGTTCGTCTTGTTCTTGGCCGTCACGTAGTTCCGGCGCTTGCACTCCTCGCACGCAAGGGTGATGGGAGGTCGCTTGTCAGAGGCCATGTTCTTCTCTCTTGGTTGGGGTTGGGGTTGGGGTTTCCCTTAGTTGAGGATCTTGATCACACGGCCCGCACCCACCGTACGGCCACCCTCACGAATCGCGAACCGCAACCCCTCATCCATCGCGATCGGCGCAATCAACTCCACATTCATCTCCGTATTGTCCCCAGGCATCACCATCTCCGTACCACCCGGCAACGTCACCGACCCCGTCACATCCGTCGTCCGGAAATAAAACTGCGGCCGATACCCAGCAAAGAACGGAGAATGACGACCACCCTCCTCCTTCGTCAACACATACACCTGAGCCTCAAACTCCGTATGCGGAGTAATCGAACCCGGAGCACAAATCACCTGCCCCCGC
>JBFIQU010000207.1:0-3659 GCA_041609395.1 Acidimicrobiia bacterium
ACGGCGCTTCGTTCGGTCGAGGAGTCCGCCAAGGCCGGCGAAGCGGAGAAGAACGCCCGCGTTCCCGCCCTCCAGCAGCTCGCCGACCGTGTCGAGACTCTGGGGAACCGGCTGGAGTCGCTGCGATGAGCACGCTCGTCGATGCCGTTGCTGCGCTCGTTGCCCGGGCCGTCCAGCTGGGTGCAGACGAACGCACGGCAGCGGAGCTGCAGGGTCGGTTCGAGCGTCCGCTGCGCGTTGTGATCGCCGGCCGGCTGAAGGCCGGGAAATCGACGCTGCTGAACGCGCTGGTGGGAGAACGGCTGGCGGCCACTGATGCCAGCGAGTGCACCCGCATCGTCACCTGGTACCGGCAAGGGACCGGGTATGCGGTGGAGGCCGAATTCGAAGACGGCCGCCGGCCCGTGCGGTTCGACCGCAACGGCCGCCTCGAGCTCTACCTCGATGAGATGGATCCAGACCGGATCCTCACCCTCACCGTCGAGTGGCCTTCGCGGCGTCTCGGTCGGTACACCCTCATCGATACGGTGGGGCTGGATTCAGCACGCGTCGACGCCGCGGCCGGTACCAGGGCAGTAGCCGAGCAAGCCGACGTCACGGTGTACCTCATGCGGCACCTCCACGTACGGGACACGAAGTTCCTCGAGGCGTTCGCCGGCTCCGCGGAAGCACTTCCCGCCATCGGTGTCCTCTCCCGGGCCGATGAGATCGGTGGTGGTGACCTCGACGCAATGGAGGTGGCGGCCGGCGTTGCCGCCGCCTACTCGACTGATCACCGGATCGTGGCCCGGACCGAGACCGTTGTCCCGGTTGCCGGACTGCTGGCCGAAGCAGCGGTGACGCTCACGGAGGAGGAGTACGGCGTGCTGGTGCGGGCCGCCGGTGACGACGAATCGGCCCTGGCGTCGGTCGATCGTTTCGTGCTGGCGGCGGGACCTGGTGACGAGGATTCGCGACATGCGGTGCTGGCGCGTCTCGGCCTCTTCGGGGTCCGGCGATCCGTGGTGGCAATCCGCCGCGGGGAGGTGGCGTCGGCTACGGAGCTTGCCGCGTTGCTTGCCGAGACCTCCGGCATCGATCGCCTCGTACAGGTGCTCGAAGACCGGTTCGGGGGACGGGCTGCCGTGTTCAAGGCCCGGTCGGTGCTGCGAGAGCTGCGCCGTATCGCGGGTGCCGAGCGGTTGCCGAAGCTGCTGGCCGAGGTGGAGCGTGTCGAAGCTACGGCTCCGGAACTGGCCGAGCTGAGGCTCGGTCAGCTCTTGACGAGTGCTGACGTGACGCTGGACGAGGACGACTACCGGTTTGCAGATGCACTCGCGGCGGGTGAGTCGCCGCTCGATGCGGCGCGTGTCACCGCTGCGACCGATCTCGTGGAGGTCATCGAGAGGTGGCGTCGTCTCGCTGCAGACCCGTTGCTGGACGCGGGAACGAAGGAGGCGGGTGAGGTGGTCGTTCGGATCCTGGAGCGCTTCTACGGCGAGGCCGGTGGCAGCTAGTACCGGGAGCCGGCCTGCCGGTCAGGTGAGTTGCTGCTCGACCGGCTCGAATTCGTCCTCGAGTACGTCGTCGTCGATTTCGTCGTCGCCATCGCCCGATTCCATCGGCTCGTCGAGTTCCCCGAACGCATCGTCGAGATCCGCCGTCGCCAGGTGCTCGGCGGCGTCGGCGGAGTCGGCCTCGAACGGGTCGGCGTCGAACTCCACCTCGTCCGTCGGTTCGAGAGGGGTGACCTCGTCCATGGAAGCGGGCTCCGGCCCGGTATGCGGTGCGGCCGCCGCCGCGGAGGACACCAGGGAGAGCCCAAGCGGGTCGTCCTCGATGGCAGGGCCGGCGGCGGCGGCATAGGGGGGATTTTCCTGGCCGGTCAGCAATGTGTAGGCCTCGCGGAGGCTCTTGAGGTCGTTGTCGGGGATCATCTGGGGGAACCGGCCGGTGAGGCCCCAGGCGATCACGTCGGCTGCGTGTTCCGACCCCCGGAGGCCGTGGGCAAGATACTCGGGCATGTCGGCGGCTTCCTCGCCGAGGTCGCGCCAGGAGTCGAGGTCACGGTTGTCGAGGAACGCCTCTCGCTCCTCGTCGCTGAGGTGTTCCTCCGCCCAGATGTGGGCCATCTCGTGAAAGATCGTGAATTCCGATTCGGTGCACATGTCGATGCGTTCCCAGTCGTCGGCGTGGGTCGCAACGGCGGCGTGCCCGCCGCATTGCTCGTAGTCGCCGGCGTCGTGGAAGTAGAGGAGAAGGCCGTCGGGCAGGTCGAGCCCGGCGTCCTCGAAGCGGGTGATGGCATCCTCGGCTGCGGCCTGGCGTTCGGGAGAGTCCGCAAACACCTCGATGCCGGCGATCACGACGTCCGGCTCGTCTTCGACGGCGGTATCCAGAGAAGCCTCCGCAGCCGCATCGGGCGCGGGGTCATGAACCGGTGCCCGCTCCTGATGTACCCCACCCGGGTCGGCGATCACGTCGTCGCTGGGTGTTGATCCCATGCGCGCTGCGATCGGGGCGAAGCCGATACCGCCGAGCGGACCGAGGGTCAGCGCTCTTCGCCACGCCACGGATCTCGGTCGATGCCGGCCGATCCTGGTCACCACGACCTGATCGTCGCCTCGACCAATGGTGGTCTCGGGTGCGGTGCTCGGTTCGTGGACGTCGAGCCCCGCGACTACGACCCCGCCCGGCCCGGCATGCTCGAGCAGCTCGGTGGCAAGGGGACTCAGATCGGGTCCGGCGATGGCGACTCGAAGCGTGGGGCCCGTCGACGGCAACTCGGCAACGATGCTCCTGGCGGCGGCAACTGCGTCGCTCGCCGCGGGGAACACGATGACGGCGCCGCCGGCGGCGGCCCCGGAAAAACGGCCGCCGTGATGCTCGACGGAAGGAGCCACCACTCGCTCGCTGAGGCGTTGCAGCGCCGTGAGGGTTTCTCCGGAATCGGGTTCGCCGCTGCTCACGGCATCCACCCACATGTTGACTGACTCGTGCGGCATCGGTGCCCGCCTGTGGAGTCGGATCAGTGTACCGGCGTGCGGTCGCGTCGTCACGTGTCCACTCCGGAGGATCGGCTGGGTACGCTGTGATTCCCAGCCGTAAGAATGGATCACATGCCGGGCTTGATCGTCCGCTACGACGGCTCCGAGACGGTTGTCCCCGAGGGCGAAGTCGTCGTCATCGGGGCCACTGCCGATGCGCGTGTCCACATTCCGAAGCCGGGCATCTCGCGCCACCACGCCCGGGTCCGCTTCGACGGCTCCCGTTGGATGCTCGAAGACACCGACAGCCGGAATGGAACCTACGTCGCCGGCAGCAGGATCGATGAGATGGCCATTGGAGCCCGCACCGCGGTGCGACTCGGGCACCCCGTTGAGGGTGAACTCGTCGAACTGGACCCACAACCGTCCCGCCCCGAGGACCCGGTGACGGTCCCGGCCCGGTTCGACGCTCCGGCTCAGGTGGCGCCCCAGGACGCCGTTGTCGCTCTCCTCGCGGGCCAGCAACGGCTGCTAGCCGCAGTGTGGGCACTCGTCGCCGCGGTGGTGCTGCTCGCGGTTGTCGTGGCCATCGTCGCCATCGCCGCCTGAGATCAGCCGGCTGGGGTGAGCAGACCGGTCAGGTCCGTCCACGAGTCGTTGATCGGGTCGTACACCATCGTGTGGCCGAACGAC
>JBFIQU010000208.1:0-3604 GCA_041609395.1 Acidimicrobiia bacterium
CTGATGTGGTACCCGGCCGGCGCCGACCTCCCGGTGGTGGTGGCCGAGCTCGGTACGGAGTTCTTCGGCGACCTCCTCGACGTCGTGGAGCGCAACGGCCGCTGGTTCGCCGTCGTCGGCACCATTCCCAGCCCGGAGTCAGAGGCGGTGCTCTACGAACTCGGCGGCGCCGGAACCGACACGATGTTGCTGCGCGATGTCCGTCGCTACTACGTGGGGGATCCCGAGTCGCCGGTCGCCTACAGCGTGGCATCCCCGGACGGGAGTCGGGTTGCCTACATCGAACATGCGGCATGTGGACCGGCGTCGTGTGATCAGGGATTCGAGAACCCGAATCCCGCCTACCTCGTCATCGTCGATGGAGAAGAAGAGGAGGTGCTGTTCCGCCAGGAGATCTCGCGTCGTATCTACGACTTCCTGTACGTCGACGACTTCGACGGCAACCGGGTGGTTGTGGTCCGTGCCCCGTACGAGCCGGCCATCGGAATCATGACCATCTTCGTCGTCGACTTCCGCTGCGGTCCGGATTGCACCGAGCGGTTCCATGCCACCGGTGCGGCGACAACGCTCATCGGTGGCGGGCCGGTGGAGCCCGGACGGTTCGACGAGAAATACGCTTTCGACGAGTGCTCCGCGGCCGGCATGGGGTCCACAGTCAGCTCGCAGCAGGGACTGCCGGCTGCCGTCGCCGAAACCCGGGCGGCCATCGTCGCCGCGGCAGCGACCTGTTCATGGTCGGACCTGAGCAGCCTCTCCCTGTGGCACGAGAACAACGTCCGCGACGGCGGAAGATCCACGGAGTTCCGGCTCGTGGTCTCCCACGCCGCCCCGCCGTTCGGCACGTTCCACGGCGAGTGGAAGCTCAATGATGACCTGTTTGCGCCGGTGACGCGAGAGGTCGTCACGGTGCTGGGGCTTCCCTACGCAACCGTGGACGGCGGGTATCGGTGGCCGGCCTGGGCCGGGGTGCCGGTCGACGACCTCGACCCCGTGGTGAGGGACCAGTACCGCATCTACGTCGAAACCGTGCTCGGCGAGAACTTCGCGTCCCACCTGGCCTCACTCGAGGCCCGAGAGTGGCCCGGGCCGCAGCTGATCATCGACGAGGCCGGGACCTGGAAAGCTTTCCTGAGGCCGCTCAGCTAGCTGCCGGGCCGCGGCGACCGGTAGCTTGTTGCCGTGATTCGGTTCGGCATTTCTGGGCTCCCACCCGACGGCGTCGCCGACGAGGCCTTCCTCGACGACCTCGTGAGCCGTGGCCAGAGCGCGTACGAGCTGGCCTTCGTCAAGGACTTCCCGTGGAAGGAGAAGCGCTGCGAGCAGTTCGGTGCGCTCGCCGCGGAACGGGACATAGCGCTGTCGGTCCACGCCCCGTATTTCGCGGTGCTGACCGTCGACGATCCCGACCGCGGCAAACAGACCCGGGCCGCGCTCGAACACACGATGAAGCTCGGGAGGGCTCTCGGCGCACGTGTCATCGTCGCCCACGCCGGATACACCCGGGGACGATCCCCCGAGGAGCTGCATCGGCTCGTCCATGCGGGTCTCGAGGCTCTGGCTCCGAAGATCTCAAAGCTCGGCGTCGCCCTCGGCCTGGAAACGAGCGGAACCGACCGCTCGTTCGGGACCCTGGGCGACATCGCCCTGATCGCAGCGGACTTCGGGTTCGTGCGCCCGGTTGTCGACTGGGCCCACCTGCATGCTGCTTCCGGGGGCGCCCTGACCTCGAAGGAAGCATTTCTTTCGGTGTTCGAATTCCTGCGCGACCGATTCGCAGGGTGGGCCATCGAACCGCTCCAGGCCCAGTTCACGGACAACGAGTTCGGTCCCAAGGGAGAGATCAAACATCTCCCGTACGGTGAAGGAACCCTTCGCGTCGGACCGCTCGTCGAGGCTGCGGTCGAAGCCGGTGTACGCATGGTCCTCATCAGCGAAGCGCACGACGGCGCCAGCCATCAGCTCATCCAGGCCGAACTGGAGGAGGCGCAGCGCCGCACGCGCGCTCAGCACGAGGGAGAACTGCGGTCCCTGGCACGTGCTCCGATCGCCTTCCCGCAGCCACTCGAGGTGGCGGCGGACGGGGACGGCTTCGCGGCACCCTCTCTGTACCGACCGGTCCGGCTCCGTAATATCGACAAGACCTTCTTCTCCGACCCGGAGTACACCAAAGGCGACCTGCTGCAGTACTACGCATCCGTCGCCCCGCTCTTGCTGCCGCACCTGGCCCGGCGAGCCATCGTCATGGCGCGATTCCCCGACGGTGCCGACGGCGGGTTCTTCTATGAGAAGCAAGCGCCGGGCCACAAGCCGGACTGGCTCCCCACCGCCCCGCTGCATTCCGAGCACCGGGGCGAGCCGATCGACTTCGTCACCGCTCCCGACGTCGAGTCACTGCTGTGGATCGTCAACATGGGCGCCATCGAGATCCATCCTTGGCTGAGCCGCTTCGACACACCGCACCGGCCCGACTTCGCCATTTTCGACCTCGACCCGGCCGAAGGCGCCTCGTGGCAGCAGGTCGTCGATACGGCCCGGCACATCAATGTCGTCCTCGAGCGTCTCGGCCTGGCGGCGTATCCCAAGACATCCGGAGCAACAGGTCTCCATCTCTACGTGCCGGTCGATCCGCGGTACGGATATACGGAGGTCCGCCGGTTCGTTGAGACCGTGGGCCGCCTCGTCGTCGCCGCCGACCCCGACGGCGTCACCATGGAATGGGACATCCCCCGCCGCGCCGGCAAGGTGTTCATCGATCACAACCAGAACGTGGCCGGCAAGACGATCGCCTCGGTGTATTCGGTGCGTCCCCGCCCGGGAGCCCCCGTCTCCACTCCGCTCACGTGGGACGAGGTCGACTCCGCCGACCCGGCGTCGTTCACGATCGCAACCGTATGGGACCGTTGGTCTCGAACCGGAGACCTGTTTGCCCCCGTACTGGCGGGCGGGCAGCGGCTCGAAGCCGCGGCGGCGGCGCTGGGTGTCGATATGGCAGATACTGGGGTATAAGCGCGAAAAGAATCACACGGAAAGCGGTCGACGCGACGACCGGATCGGTAGGTTCGGTAGCGGTACCCGTCGTACCGGAGGGGCCAGGGGGGTTTCCGGTTACCAGACGGCAAGGGCGTCGGGCCGCCAGGCAAGGGGGAGCGGCTCGGCGCTCTGTTTTGGTTCGCGGGCCGACACCGCCGCACCCGGCTGTCTTCTTTCCGGAGCCGTCCTGCGTTCCTTCCTGGCTCCGCGGACGTCGATTCGTGGGTGGTGGGCGGCCCAGCACGCATGCCGCCCGAAAGACGCCCGCACGCCGGAGCTCGCGCCAAGCGCTCGATGGGCGCCAACCCCGCACCGCAGAGACAGGGGAGTACGGTCGGGGTCGGGGGTCGGAGCTAGGAGCCGGTCCTAGCCGCCCGTAGCCACCTCGCCCCCTGATGTCGACCAGTCGCTCCACGATCCCGGGTACAGCTTGACATCACGGAAGCCTGCGAGCTCGAGAGCCAGGATGTCGTGGCACGCCGTGACCCCGCTGCCGCAGTACGCCACGATCTCGCGGGCCGGATCGAGGCCGAGATCGCTGAATCGTTGCCCGAGTTCGGACATCGTCTTGAAG
>JBFIQU010000209.1:0-3588 GCA_041609395.1 Acidimicrobiia bacterium
CCCGGCGAGCCGGGTCACGGCTTTCGCCTCCGACTTCAGGCGACGGAATCGGGACATGGCGAGATTGCTCGCCACCCGCCGCACCCATGCCCCGGGGTATTCGTAGCGACCTACGTTGTCCCAATCGCGGTGGGCCCGGAGGAAGGCTTCCTGGGTGAGGTCTTCGGCTGCAGCACGGCTGCCCGAGAGGGAATAGGTCAAACCGAGCACCGATCCGTACTCCTGACGGTAGAACGTCTCGAAATGCCGGGGAATGCGAACAACCGGCTGCTCGCCGCTTGCGGCCTCCTCCGTGGTCATGACCTCTCCCACACGATACGAACGCTCGAGCACGGTTCCCGGTTTAGGGCCGACCGGCAATACCGCACATCACGCCTCGCCACTACCCTCGAAGCACGTCTGATGCCCAGATTTCGCTCCGACCTAGCTGCGATCGCTCCGTACCGGGCCGGGAAGCCCATCGAGGAGGCGCGGCGCGAATACGGTCTCGATCGTATCGCCAAGCTCGCTTCCAACGAGTCGCCGGCCCCGCCCTTCCCGGAGGTGCAGAAGGTCATCGCCGATGCGATCGGCACGCTCCACCGCTATCCGGACAACGCCCGGTACGAGCTCCGTGCTGCCGTTGCGGCCCACCTGGAGGTCGAACCCGAGAACCTCTGGTTCGGTGGTGGATCCAACGAGTTGATGCTGCTCACGGCTCTCGCCCTGGGGGGGCCGGGCACGTCGGCCGTGTACGCCTGGCCCAGCTTCGGGCTCTACCGGATAGCGTCGCAGACTGCACCCACCGAGCGGATCGAGGTTCCGCTCGACGCGACCCACCGGCACGACCTCGACGCAATGCGCGGGGCGGTGCGCGACGACACCACCGTCGTCTACGTATGCAACCCGAACAACCCGACGGGCACCCACGTACCGGGCGATGCCCTCCACGACTTCATCGACGGCGTCCCCGACGACGTGCTCGTGGTCGTGGACGAGGCGTACGCCGAGTTCGCGCTGGCTGCCGACTTTGGATCGGCGCTGCCCCTGGCAGGCACACGACCCAATGTCGTCGTGGCCCGAACCTTCTCCAAGGTCTACGGGCTCGCCGGCCTGCGGTGCGGCTACATGGTGGGGCCACCGGAGGTGCTGGCCGAGATGCGCCGCATCCAGCTGCCGTTCACGGTTTCGACGCTCGCCCAGGTGGCCGCCATCGAGGCGATCCGGCATCAGGATCGCGTCGCCGAACGGGTATCACGCAACACCGAAGGCCTCAAGTTCTTCTCGGAGGAGTTGACGGCGCGCGGCGTACCGCACTCCGAGAGCCAGACCAACTTCGTCTACATGCGCCCTTCCGACGATGCCGAGAGCTTGCAGCGGTCACTGCTCCGACTCGGCGTGATCGTGCGACCGCAACGTGACGGCTGGGTTCGGGTGTCGGTCGGCTCCGAGGACGAGAACCGGATGTTCTTCGAGGCTCTCGACGCAACCTTGGCGGACTGAGGTGAACGCGGAACGCCGGCGGCCTGTGCGGCAGGCCCCGGAGGCTCAGATCGCCGGGTAGACCATCCCCGACACTTCGCCGAAGCCGATCCGAGGACGGCCGTCACCACCGCACCAGCCCCGCATGACAACGGTGTCCCCGTCTTCGAGAAACGCCCGGGTCGACCCGTCCGGAAGATCTATCGCCCGGCTCCCGCGCCATGTCAGCTCGATCAAGCTTCCATAGCTGTCGGGCTCGTCACCCGACACCGTGCCGGAGGCGTAGAGATCGCCGGCTCGCACGTTGGCCCCGTTGCTCGACGCATGTGCGAGTTGCTGGGCCATGTTCCAGTACATGGTGCTGAAGTTGGTTCGCGACACGACGTGCGGTGCCATGTCTTGCTCGGCCATGGTCTCCGACTGCAGGGCGACCTCGAGATGCAAGTCGATGTTCCAGTCGGCATCGGTGCGGAGGTAGTGCAGCGGCGCAGGATCCTGAACGGGGCCGGGAACACGGTACGGAGCGACCGCATCGAGCGGAACCACCCACGGCGAGATGGAGGTCGCGAACGACTTGCCGAGGAAGGGGCCGAGCGGCACGTACTCCCACCGCTGGATATCGCGAGCGCTCCAGTCGTTGACGAGAACCAGCCCGAAGATGAACTCGGCGGCGTCCGCCGGCGCAATTCTGGCGCCCAGCTCATTGCCGTTGCCGGTGATGAAGCCCACCTCCAGTTCGAAATCCAACGCATAGCTGGGCTCCCAAATGGGCTGCTCGTCGCCGATCTTGATCTGTCCGTGCGGCCTCACGACGGGAGTGCCCGACACAACCACCGACGAAGCCCGCCCGTGGTACCCGACCGGGAGATGGAGCCAGTTCGGCAGGAGCGGGTCCGATCCGGGACGGAACATCTTCCCGAGGTTGGTGGCATGCTGCTGCGACGAATAGAAGTCGACGTAATCACGGACCTCGATGGGAAGAAGCATGACCGCATCCCGCATCGGGATCAGCACCTGTTCGGCCAGGCCCCAGTGGTCCCGGATCTCCCGGTTGTCGAAGTCGAGGAGATCGGAGATTCGCTGCCGCAACGCGATCCACATCCCGCGCCCCAGCCCCAGGAGGGGATTCAGCGATCCCGTTGCGAACACCCCCCAGGGAAGTTCGAGGTCGTCGAGGAGCCCGGCTTCGGCCAGCACGTCCAGATCGAGGATGCGGTTGCCGATGGCGACGCCGACGTGCGGGCGTGCTCCTCTGGCGACAAAGACCCCGTACGGGAGATTCTGAATCGGGAACGGCGAATCGGGCGGGACCGGGATCCAACTGCCTTTTGCCGGATCGACGGTTGGGTCGTTCACCATGAGGCTCCGACCTGAGGCAGCCAACCGTGCTCGCGCAAGTCGACGACCGGCTCATCGAAGTCGCAGCTTCCGTACGCCGCGAACACGCGGCGAGCGGCTGCGATGGCCTCTGCATCGAACGCTTCCGATCCCCAGTAGAGACCGGCCGCGTTCATCCGAAACGAATCCGGATCGGTCTCGGCCACCGCGGACTCGACGTCCGCCGGCGCCCCCCCTGCGCCGGCCACCGCAGCAGCGGTGAGGAGGTTCACAAAACCGTGGCGGTGGCCGCGGATATCCGGATCGAAGTGGCGGACGGGATGGTGCAACCCCGCAGTCGCCTTGAACGGCACCCGCAGCCGTACCGCTTCGTGGATGAAGGCGGCAACCGTCGTCACCGACGGAAACGCAGCCGCATTCGTTCCTCCGCATCGCAGTTTGGCGCCCACCCCCGGGTCAGCGGAGGCGAGCGCGGCCAAGCCGCGGTAGACGGCGTCGTGCGGGATCTCTGCATAGACCGGACTGACCACGGCGGCCAGCTCTGAGATCGCCCGCACCCCTGCCGCCGGATCGTCGGGCATGCGAGCTTCCAGCGCTGCTACCGGGACGGCTGCCGACGAGATGAACTCACTGACGGCGACGAGGTCGTCCTGCAGCGCGACGGGGTCGCTGAGATCGGCGGTGATCAGTGCACTCACGCGCCCTTCATCGAGCTCACCGAGCTCATGGAGGCGAGAAGCCGGGCAGATGAACCGATCGACGATCCAGGACTCGGATCCCGAGCGTGCC
>JBFIQU010000210.1:0-3578 GCA_041609395.1 Acidimicrobiia bacterium
ATGTGGGCCACCAGCCCAGCCGCCACCGAGCTAGAAACGCACGTCCTCGACTGGCTGGCCGAGATGCTGGATCTGCCGGAGCGATTGCGCTCGACGGCGAAGGGTGGAGGAGTGATTCAGGACACCGCGTCGAGCGCGACCTTCACCGCGGTGGTTGCCGCCCGGGAACGCGCCACCAGCGGGAGCGTCAACGAGCGCGGCTTCTCCCAACGGCTCACCGCCTACGCCTCCGTCCATGCCCACTCCTCGATCGAGAAGGCGGTGCGTCTCGCCGGAATCGGCTCGCAGAATCTCCGCCTCGTCGAGGTCGACGCCACCCATGCGATGGACCCGACCCATCTCGCCGAGCTCATCAAGGCGGATATTGCCGCCGGGCACATCCCCGCGTTCGTCAATGCGACGGCGGGCACGACCTCGTCGCTGGCCTTCGACCCCATCCGGCCCATCGGCGAGATCTGCGCCGAACACGACATCTGGCTGCACGTAGACGCCGCCTGGGCAGGCAACGCGGCGGTATGTCCCGAGTTCCGCTGGATGCACGACGGCCTCGAACACGCCGACAGCTACCTGGTGAACCCGCACAAGTGGATGTTCACCAACGTCGACCTGGACGCCTTCTACGTCGCCGACCGGAGTGCGCTCACGTCGGCCATGGGCATCCATCCCGAATATCTGCGCAGCGTCGCCACCGAGGGAGGGGGCGTCATCGATTACCGGAACTGGCACGTCGCCCTCGGCCGCCGCTTCCGGGCGCTGAAGCTCTGGTTCGTGATCCGCCACTACGGCGTCGAAGGCATCCGAACCGTGATCCGCGAGCACGTGCGACTCGGGCAGCTGTTTCGAACCTGGGTCGACGAGCATCCCGACTTCGAGGCTGCGGCACCGACTCGGCTCAACCTGGTCTGTTTCCGGCATGTCGCCGGCGACGAGGTCAACCAGGCGATCATGGACGAAGTGAACGCCGGCGGTGAGATCTACATCACGCACACCCGGCTCGACGGCAGGTTGGTACTGCGATTGAACGTCGGACAGACCTACACCGAAGAACGCCACGTGCGGCGAGCGTGGGAGCTCATTGGTCAGCGCAGATAGCTGAGCAGATCCCGCACCATGAATGCCGTGGCGCCCCACAGGATCCCTTCCGGGAACTCGAAGAACCACAGAGTCCGGCCGTAGAAATCCTCGGTGCGCCAGCGGCGCTCGTCGAGCAACTCGTCTACGGTCGGTTCGATGATGGCGGCCACCTCGACCGGATCGGGCTCGAGGCGGTCCGGCCGCTCCACCCTGGCGACCACCGGCACGATCACCATGTCCGGGTTGCGAGGACTGACCGCCTGCAAGGAACCGATCACATCGACGTTGCCGGGCGGGAGAGCGATCTCTTCCCAGGCCTCACGTGTCGCGGTCTCCACGACGTCTCTGTCGGCCTCCTCGATCCGCCCTCCGGGAAACACGACGTCGCCGGCGTGAGTCCGCATGTCGTCGGGCCGGCGCGTGAGAATCACCCGCATGTCGCCGTCATCGTCGTCGTAGAGCGGAACGAGAACGGCCGCCCGCGCTCCCGGCGGCGCAACGACGGGTGGGAGGCGATTGAGCTCTTGCCAGTACGACGCCACCGCACCATGGTACGGCCGATAGGCTGCCCGGCATGAAGCGTCCGTCGCTCCGCCCCCGGTTCACCCCGCGGCTGTTGCTGCGGCCGTTCCATCGCAGGGACGTGAACCCGGTGCTCGAGGCGGTCGAGTCCTCGATCGACGACCTGGCCCGGTGGCTGCCGTGGGCCCGGCCCGGCTACGGACGGCCCGACGCGCTCGCCTTCATCCGCGACAGCGTCACCGCGTGGCACGAGGGCCGGGCGTTCGACTTCGCCATCCGCAAGAGCGATGACCCCGACCGTCACATCGGCAACGTGTCGGTGTGGTTCACATCCCGCGCCGCTGCCGTCGGCGAGATCGGCTATTGGATCCGCAGCGACGAGACGAGCAACGGCCTGTGTACCGAGGCGACGGCACGCATCCTCGAGGTGGCGTTCGACGAGCTCGAGATGCACCGGGTGGTGCTCCGAATCGCCGTCGGCAACTCCCCGAGCGAGCGGATCGCCGACAAGCTCGGATTCACCCGCGAGGGACTGCTCCGGGACGAGGTGAAGATCGGTGATATGTGGGTCGATCACAGCGTGTGGGGACTGCTCGACCATGAATACCTCGGGGCCCGCGATCTCTACCGGGCCGCCGGCTGGGTCTGAATCACCGCCCCGGGCGACCGAACCGCCCGAAGAAGCCGCTCCCCCCGTGCGCCTCGTCGTCAAGGAAATGCACAACGCCGCCGCGCGCCAGGGCCCGATAGCGACGGTGGAGGCTGACGAGCTTCAGCCGGTAGCGGACTCGCCCCCGGAGCGATCGATCCGTGCCGAAACGCAAGCGCAGCCTGGCGCGCTCCGTCTCGTATTCGCGACGCATGTGCGCCGCCGGATCGACGAACCAACCGTCGGTGGTCTGGGCCATGGGCCCATTGTCGCGCAGTGTGCGGCGGCATTGCACGGGTAGGGTCGACCTCCCCTGGTCCCCACCGGGGCGGTTCGATACGGTCGAAGCGTGACCCCGAGAGGGGCGGCTCATGCCGGCACCACCCCTACGACACGCCGTGCATCGTCCCAACCGTGTGGAACCGCCGCGGGATTCTCAGCGGCGGCGCAGGTTCCGTCGGTTCAAGGATCGCACGCTGACGGTCCTGAAATGGGTGATCCTCCCGTTCGTCTTCGTAGCGGGCATGGGCGGAGTGTCCCTGGCCGGCTTCTACATCTCATTTGGTTCGCCATGGGTGAAGCTGGCAGGTTTCGGCCTCCTGACCGCGTCCGCTACGGCGTTGGTGGTAGGCCTCTGGATCGCGCTCGGCCGCCCCACCCAATGGGGCAGGCGTCGCTGACCGACGGGAACGTTCCAGCGACCGGCCGATGCCGGCTAAGTCCACGGCATCGGGCTCTGCACCCACCACGACCTGTCGTCCACCTCGATCTCAGTCACCCACTTGACCCACCAGAATCCACGGCGTCCCGGCGCCACGATCCGGGCAGGAGCGCCGTGGCCCGCCGAGAGCGGTTCGCCGCCGAGACGGGTCGCCAGCAGCATCGAGGCGGCGTCGGAGAGCGGAAACCTCCTGCGGTACCCGGTCGCGGATCGAACTACGAAGCTGCGACCCTCGACGCCGAGCAGCCGATCGAGCCGGATACCCGCCCACTCCTGTTCCGAATACCAGCCGCCCGTGCAGTCGAGGACGGCGGTCACCGTGTCACCCCTATCCAGCTCCTCGTGCCCGATGCGACGCTCTCCCCCGGGGGTGATCAGCAGCAACGACCAGGCCCCACGATCGATCAGCTGCACGCTGTCGTCGAGCCATTGGGTCACCGGCATCGCCCGTGGGTTGAAAGATCCGCGCTCGTGCGATCCGGTGAATCGCCGCTCCCGGCCCGGCAGCCGGGCCAACCGCATGACTCCCTCGATGGCCGCCCAGGCCACCGCCGCCACTGCCACAACCGCACCGGCGCCCAGCAAACTGCGGCGCTCCAGGTCGATCCGCCG
>JBFIQU010000211.1:0-3571 GCA_041609395.1 Acidimicrobiia bacterium
CGGGCCGATTCGCCACCCGGGATCTGGCAATTCCTTCACCCAACGGCTCGCGACACCACCCCATCCAGGGGACCGTCTGGAGAGATTCACACTACGCGGAGAAGGTTCGATTCCCACCGGGCCCACGTTGCGACCCGCCGGGCGGGTTCACCACTCGCCGCCTACCCGGCGGCGAGCCGATTCGCCGGCCGGGATCTGGCAATTCCTTCACCCAACGGCTCGCGACGCCACCCCATCCAGGGGACCGTCTGGAGAGATTCACACGACGCGGAGAAGGTTCGATTCCCACCGGGCCCACGTTCCGACCCGCCCGACCGGGCCCTCCGACCGTAGTGAGCGATGCACGCCTCTCGTACCCTCAGGCTCAGACGACACAAGGACGGTCCATGAGTGTCATCGTTCGCGAAGAGGGAACACTCGTCCCTATCTGTCCGCATTGCGGAGCCGAGCTTCGGGAGATCCTGGCAACGACTCCCCGGGTGCAGGGATCGGCGCCGTTCAGCTTCGGCAAGCGCCACGTCTACGCGTGTCCGTCGTGCCGTAAAGCACTCGGCGTGTCGCACCGTAAAGGGTTCTGGATGGGCTGAAACACCGAAGGGGAGCCGGACGGGCTCCCCTTCCTGTGCGCCTGGTGGAATCGGCTCACGGCCGGTATTGCCCGGTGATCTGCACCACGACCCCCTCGGCGTCGAGGGTCAACCAGTAGCTCGCACCGACGTACCCCGCTCCGAAGTATCCGAAGTGGGGCTCGACGGGATCCGGCGGCCTGTCACCGGCTTCGACGTCCCACGCCGTCCCGCCCGGCTTGAAGAGGCCGATCCATTCGTCCCGGGGCACATACACGTTGAGGACGGAGCCGTATGCCGGCGTCGGTAGCGATACGAGGACGTCCCGCAGGACCGGCAGCGTACGCAGCTGAGGGTTCTGGTTGCGGATGTAGTAGTCGTTGGGAAGGGTCTCCCCATCACGGATGAATCCGTCTTCGATGGCCGCCGTCACTGCGGCGTCACCGGTGAGCCACTGGGCGTAGTCCGCCTCGATCTCGGCTCCAGAGACCCTCGTCAAGTAGGCGAACTCCACCGACCCTCCGGGCCAGTAGGTCAGCGTGTAGACGCCGGTCAGGCGGCCCGCCTCGATCACTATCTCGTTCGTCCCGGGCGCGAGGCGCACGGTCGCTTCGAATGTGCCGTCGACGACCGGGGCCTCGGTCCCGTCGACGACAACGGTCGTTGCGGCATTCGTTTCCCCGGTCAGGGCGACGGTCGGTGTCACGACGAAGGCGCCGTTCACCGGCGCGCCACCCGGAATGTCTTCGGAGTACACCTCGATGTACATGCCCTCGGTCGACCCTTCCGCAGCCTCGATGACGACCGGAATCCGGACGACGTTGATGGCACGGCCATCTTCGGCCGAGGACTCGAACAGCACGACGAAGCCGTCCTGAGTCGTTTCGAGGCCGTAGTCGACGGAGAGGTCGAACGTCCCCCAGCACCCGGTTCCACACGTCGCCGTTGTGAACCCGTCGGCCACGAGCACCCCGTCCGCCGTCTCCAGGCGATACTCGAGAGTCGCTTCGAACGTATTCGCGACGCCACTCACCACGAGAGGCCAGGTCACGGTAGCCCCGGGCAGCGGGGTCTCGACGAAGATGGCGGGTAGCACGTCGGTGAAGTCCGCTCTGGTCTGGGGCCCTTCGAGAACGACGCCCTCGGATGAGAAGACCGAGACGGGTTCGCCGTCGAGCTCGAAGAGAACACCGTCGATCCCCGGAAACTGGGTTGCGGTGTAGACGATCTGTGCCAGCCGCGACCGCATTGCGAAGGACCCGCCACCCGATGCGAACTCGGCGCTTAGGTCGATCGTCACGATGCCGTCGCCGTTCGAGCCGACATCGATGAGCGCGGTTCCGGTGGGGATGGCCGATACGACCCCGCGAACGAGGTCCAGGTCTCCGCCGCTCGGTCCGGTCAACAGTGCGGCGAGCGCTGCCTCGACCTGGTCGGTCGGCGCCGGTCCGGAGCGAACGATCCGGGATACCGCAGCCAGGCGCGGCCCCGGAACGGGCGCCGATGTGACGACGTCACCGAGGAAGTACAGGGTCATGAGTTGTTCGGCCACAGGAACGGTGGTCGGCGGACTGGTCGTCGTCGGGACGACCGTCGTCGTAGGAGTTGAGGTCGTCGTCGATGGATTGGCCACGTCGTCGTCACCTCCGCCGAGCAGGAAGATCGGCACGCCGATCAGGGCGAGTACGACCACGGCCGCCGCCGCCCACAGGGCCACGGGGCGGCGCGACGGACCCTCGGGCTGGGTCGCAGGTCGCGGCTTGAGCAAGGTCATGGGATCCTCCGGGAACGGGGGCGCTTCGGGCGCCATCTGGATGAGTTTGTACGTGAGCTCGCGCAGTCGTCGGTCAGTCATGGAGAAGCTCCTTGAGCCGGGAGCGGGCACGCGTCAGGTGCCGTTTCACCGAGCCTTCCGAGATCCCGAGCCGTACCGCCGTTTCCTGGGTCGAGAGGTCCTCCCAGTAGGTGAGGACCACGGCAGCGCGTTGCCGGATACTCAGCTTGGCGACGGCAGCCAGCACGTCGACATCGACCTCCCGGGGAGGATCCGCCTCGGGCATCGCAGCCCGCAGCTCCCGCACCCGGCGGCGCATGGTGGCTCGATGGTGGGCTCGCGCCTGATTGAGCACGGAGCGATACAGATACGCTCGCTTGTGCTCTACCGCCGGCCACGTGGAAGCAGCGAACGACCGCAGACAAGCGTCGGTAACGACATCCCGTGCATCGAACGGGCCGACCAGGCCCGTGGCGAAGCGCACGAGGTCGTCGGAATATTTGCGGTAGATCTCCTCGTCGGTCATGTCGACCATGAAATGCCGCAGGCCTCTCGTGCGGATGACATCCCTGCAAAACATTTCGACGTCGTCGACGCCGATCCGGTTTCGGTCACCCCACCGACAGGGCGAGCAGGACCTGGCCGGCGAAGTACAGGGGAGAGCCGACAATCCGGTTGACCGCGCCGGCGACGACGAACCGGTTGCGCGCAACCAAGAGGTCCGATGCAAAGAACAACACTGCGCCCAGCCAAATTCGCCAATCGGGATCGATGTCGGTGGTGGCAAGTGCGGCAACCACCATTGCCGTGATCACGACGATGTACGCGGCCACCGGCAGCTTCATGGCAGACGGCACGTACGGCCACAGCCAGCGGACGGCAGCGATCGCAATCGCTGCGAGCGTCACGACCTCGTACCACTCCGGAGCCGTCACACCGCGCACGGAAAAGGCTCCGACATAGGCCAGGTGCCCGGCGAGGAAGGCAACCAGCCCGGCGCGAAACAGCCTGTCGAAGGTGAGCAGCAGGTCACCCGCCCAGCCCGCGGCAAGGGCGACGAGAATCACCCGGCCGTACGCAGTCTCGAAGGCCCCGGCGGCGACGCCAACGGCGACGAAACCCGTGGCGGCAACCATCTTGGGGATACGGCGTCGCGCAGGGGAACGTCGCTCGACGAACAGCAACACGGCGACGGCAACGGCAACCACAGCCGTCATGGCGACGGTCATGC